>JAVBRW010000336.1:0-6352 GCA_031547475.1 Planctomycetota bacterium | reverse complement strand
GGGGGCGGCTCGCGGGCTGTTACGCACAATTCTTCCAGTTTCCACTACATTACAAATATCGGAATCAATGAAACACTCTATTTCGCGGCTTCGATCATTTTGAGAAGCGCCCCGTATTTCTTGTCGAACTCCTTGTACACCGGCTGGCAGGCTTTCTGGAACTCGGAGACGTCCTCGACGATATTGAGGGTGACACCCGCTTTCCTGATCGTGTCCATGTTCTTCTCGTCCAGCTTCAGCGATTCCGCGCGCTGGAATGCCGCTGCTTCCTTCCCGGCCTTCAGTATGGCCTCCTGTTCCGCCGGCGTGAAGGAATCGAAACGGTCCTTGTCCATGACCAGCGGTTCGGCGGTGTAGATGTGCTTGGTGACCGAGTAATAGGGGCAGACTTCCATGTACTTGTTCATTATGTTGTTCGAGTCGGAGTTTTCGGACGCATCCACCGTGCCCAGTTGCAGGGAGGAGAACACTTCGGACACCGCCATGGGCGTCGGAATGGCGCCGAGAGTTCTGAACGTGGTGAGAAAGACCGCGCTCTCGGGCGTGCGGATTTTCAGGCCGGCAAGATCGGCGGGCTTGGCGACGCTGCCTTTCGTGCTGGTGATGCTGCGGAAGCCGTTATCCCACCAGGCAAGGATTTTGAACCCTTGCGCTTCGGCAATCGCTTCGAGCTTTTTGCCGACTTCGCCGTCCAGCACCTTGAACGCTTCCTGCTTGGTCGAGAACAGGAACGGCATGTCCAGAACGCCTATTTCCGGCACGAAGTTGGAAAAAGCCATGGTGGATTCGAGCGCGATGTCCAGCGTGCCCATCTGCACGAACTCGATCGCCTTGGCGCCGGATGCGATTTGCGAGGCGGGGAAAACGTCGATGGTGATCGAGCCGTTCGAATACTGCTTCGCCAGTTCGGCGAACTTCAACGAACCGCTGTGATAGGGGTGATCGGTGGCGCCGACATGGTTGAGGGACATCGAGGCCGCATTGGCCATGGACATGCACGACAGCGCGATGGCCAGCGCCAACCCGTGCGCGAGAGAAAACCGTTTTTTCATTTTCCGCTCCTTTCGATTTCGAATTTGGAATTGAGATTATGCAAAAGAGGGTTCAACAGTGGTACAATAAGAAAAACACCACAACACCGTCATCCCGGCGGGGAAGCGCATGCAGCACCCCGAACGCATTAATGCCGGGACCCAGGTTGCTGTCCTCCGCTACAATGCGTTTATCCTTGTCGTAGCGTAGTGGAACGGGTTACAGCAAAGGCTTCGCAAATTGGGTCCCGGCTTTAATGCGTTCGGGGTGCTGCATGCGCTTCCCCGCCGGATGACGAGTGTTGGGTCGTTTTTCCTTGTAGTGCCCATGTTGAATTCCGGTTTGCAAAACATCGGCCGTAACGTCATTCCCGCCCTATTTCGCAGCCTTGACCTTGGCGATAATCGCGTCCGTCACATCGCGGGTTTTGGCGGTTCCGCCCAGATCGGGCGTGAGGGTTTTCCGTTCGCCGGTGACCGCCTTGATCGCTTCGAGAATGATGTCGTGTTCCTTTGTGAAGCCGAGGTGTTCCAGCATGAGCGCGCCCGACCAGATCTGGCCGATGGGGTTGGCGATGCCTTTGCCGAAGATGTCGATGGCGGAGCCGTGGACCGATTCGAACATGGAGGGATAGATGCGCTCGGCATTGATGTTGGTGCTGGCCGCCACGCCCAGGCTGCCGGAAATGGCGCCGCCGATGTCGGTGAGGATGTCGGCGTGCAGGTTGGAGGCGACGACCGTGTCCACCGATTCCGGCTTCAGGATGAAGCGGGCGCAGAGGGCGTCTATGAGCACGCGCTCGGTGCGGATGTCCGGGTATTCCTTGGCTATGGCGTCGAAGCAGTCGTCCCAGAAGGAAAAGACGTGCTGTTGCGCATTGGATTTGGATGAGCTGATCAGATGCTTGCGTGGGCGCTTTTTCGCCACTTCGAAAGCGTAGCGGATAATGCGCTCGACGCCGGCGCGGGTAAACACGGACGTCTCGACCGCCACGTCGATGGGCAGGCCGGGATGGCAGCGGCCGCCGGCGCCGGTGTATTCGCCCTCGGTGTTTTCGCGAAGCACCATGATGTCGATGTCGCCCGGTTTCTTGTTCTGGAGGGGCGAGGCGATGCCGGGAAGGATGATGGTGGGACGCATGCAGACATATTGATCGAACCCCTGGCAGATCTTGAGCCGCAGTTCCCGGAGGGAGATGCGATCCGGCACTTTGCCGGGATAGCCAGCGGCGCCGAAGAGGATGGCGTCGAAGGGGCGGAGCAGGTCCAGCCCGTTGGCGTCCATCATCTTGCCGGTTTTCAGATAGTATTCGCATCCCCAGGGAAATTCCTGGTACTTGAATTTGTAGGTTTGCGTCACTTCGCCCGCCGCATCCAATACGCGAACGCATTCCGGCGTCACTTCTTGTCCAATGCCGTCACCAGGAATGACCGCGATGTTGAATTCCCGCATAACCGAATCTCCTTTCCAAAGGCCGATGAAATCCCTGTTTCGCGATTGAATACCGCAACGATTTGTTCTGGAAGATGTTAGCGATTCAAGAGTAAGAGCGTGCAACGTGGGGGTAAAAAATTTTACCGACATAGACATGCCGTGTAGTGAGTGAGCGGGAGCACAAAAAGAAAGGGCTGTATTCGTGATGAATAATGTCGAATCTCGTATACACTTTAGAATACGTGATATTTTTGCTTAGTCAAATGGAAAGTAACAAAAAAGCCAAGGATTTTTTCGGTGTGGGGAATCCCGTGCAATTGCGCAGCTCACGACTTGCCAAGCGCCGAGAAGCCGGCGATAACGTCGAACAGCTCCTCGTCTATGCCGTTCTGGCGCTGGCGGTTGAAGGTTTGATGCAACTCGGCCAGCAGTTCGTCGATATTCTTGTCGGCGCGCTGCATCGCGGCCAGACGGCTCGCGTTTTCGCTCGCCAGGGATTCGGCGCAGGCTTGGAAGAGCGAAACGAAAAGATACTCGCGAATGAACGTCCGCGTCATGGCCACCGGATCGCCCGAAATTTCGGGCAGGTTTTTCGACGGCCAACGGGAACCGGCGAGATCGCGGAGCCATGCGTCGTCGAACGGCAGCAATTGCTTGCCGACCGGTTCGTAGGTCGCCCCGCTGGCGGGGCGGTTGTGGAATATGTGGACCTCGTTTATTTCCCGGCGGCCGCGATCCCGGCTGGCGATGATGATCTTGGCCATCACGGCGGGAATGGCCTTGACCGAATTCGGCACGGGGAAGGTGCCGGCGGGCGTCAAGCCGATGCCGGCCAGCTCGGAGCCGGCGCGCTCGCCGACCGCCCAAATGTCGGCCCGCGCCGCGCGCTGTCCCAGGGTCGCAATCACCCGCTCGACCACCAACTCGTTGAACCGGCCGACCATGCCCTGATCGGAACCGAAAACAATGACGCCAACCCCGCCCTTGCTTGCCGTTTCGTGGTTCAATCCCGCCACATCGAGTTCGCGGAAACAGACCCCGAGGCCCATCTTGACGGTGCGGTAGTAATCCGCCAGGGCCAGGACCGACTGCTGGAACTGGACAACGTTGGCGGCCGCCAGCGCCTTCATGGTGCGGACCACCGACTTGAGATCGGCGGCGCTGCTGATTTTCCGCCCTAGGGCGATCAGCGAATCGCTCATGACGGCACCGGGGCGATGAAGGGCGCCAGCGCCCGCTCGGCCGCGCCGAGGATGGCGGCGCGATCCTCGTCGGTGAACGCCTGATCCGAGTCCAGCCTTTCAATCAGGGCCATCGGCATTTCCGCCACCGACTCCCTGACCGCCCGCTCGGCGTCGCGCATCCGGTCGGGCGGCACGGCGCCGAACAGCCTGGCGTTCAGCGTCAGCAGGACGGCGATTTGCTCCGCCAGCGGCAAGGGGCTGAATTCGGGCTGCATGAGGCAGGCGCGGATGCGCTGGCCGTGTTCGAGAATCTTCCTGTTCGCCTCTTCGAGGCGGGCTCCGAAGCGGACGAAGGACTCGAGTTCCTCGAACTGCGAATAGGCCAATTTCAGGTCTCCCACCGCCGCCCGGTAGGAGGCGCGCTGCACCTTGCCGCCGACCCGGGAAACGGATTGTCCGACGTCGACTGCCGGGAACACGCCCAAGTCGAAGAGCGAGGGCGAAAGATAGATTTGCCCGTCGGTGATGGAGATGAGGTTCGTCGGAATGTAGGCGGAGAGGTTCTGCGCCTCGGTCTCGATGATGGGCAGGGCGGTAAGGGATCCGCCGCCAAGCTCCGGGCGCAGGTGCGTCGAGCGTTCCAGCAGCCGCGAATGAAGGTAGAAAATGTCCCCGGGGTAGGCTTCCCGGCCCGGCGGGCGATAGAGCAAAAGCGACAGTTCCCGGTAGGCGCGGGCGTGGTGGGTCAGATCGTCGTAGACGATCAGCACGTCGCGGCCCTGCTCCATGAAGTGTTCGCCTATGCTGGTGGCGGCGTAGGGGCAGATGTAGGCCAGGCCGGGCGGCTCGTTGCCGCCGGCGGTCACCACGACGGAATATTCCAGCGCCCCCTTGTCGCGGAGGACGGCCACCGTTTTCGCGACATTGGACCAGCGCTGGCCGATGGCGCAATAGATGCAGATGACGCCCTTGCCGCGCTGGTTGATGATGGTGTCGATGGCGATGGCGGTCTTGCCGGTCTGCCGATCGCCCAGGATGAGTTCGCGCTGCCCGCAGCCTATGGGGATGACCGCGTCGACCACCTTCAGGCCGGTCTGGAGGGGAACGGTCACGGGCGCCCGGTCCATGATGTGCGCGGCGGGGCGCTCGAGCGGCAGACGGCCGTCGGCGACCACCGCGCCGAGACCGTCGAGGGGAACGCCGAGCGGGCTGATCACGCGCCCGAGCAGGCTTTCCCCGACCCCCACATCCATGACCCGGCCGGTGCGCCGCACTTCGTCCCCGGCCCGCAACTGCCAATAATCGCCCAGCAGCACCACGCCGATTTCGTGCTCGTCCACATTGAAGGCGATGCCGGAAATGCCGCCGGGAAATTCCAGCAACTCGTCGAAGGCGACGCCGGGAAGGCCCGACACCCTGGCGACGCCGGCGGAGACGCTTTCGATGATGCCCATTTCCTGCGGCGTCAAGTCCGGCTTGAAAGCTTCGCGCCCCCGGCGCATGCCGGACAAGGCGCGGTCCAGGACGGCGGCAACCGAATCGAACGGGACTTCCATATGCTCTCCTGCATCAATTACGCGGAAGGCGTTTCCGCCGCCGCGTCCTCCGCCGTCCGGGAGGAAGACGGATTGTTCAGCAGTTCGGAAATGCCGCTTTTCAGCTTCAAGAGATAATCGGCGACCGCCCAGGAAACCTTCCTGCCGTCGACGAGCAGTTCGACGCCGCTGATCAGGTTGGCGTCGATCTCGAATTTGACCTCGATGTCCGCCGCGAAAGTTTCGGCGATGGATTGCCGCAACGCCGCCCGCTGCGCCGCGGACAGGTCGAAAGCGCTCTTGATCAGGAGCACGGCCGGCGCCGCCCGCGACGCCTTGGCCACCACGCCGTTCAGCACATCCTTCGACGATCGCAGGCGGCGGTCAAACACCTCGATCATGCGCGCCTCCAGCGAGGCGTCCGCGAGATCGGCGAACGCCTGCCGCAAAGCGGCGAAACCCTCCTCGCGGACGCGGTTGACGATTTCCTCGCCGAGGCGGCGCTGTTCGTCCGCCAGGGCGCGCTGCCAAGTCCTGCGCGAGGCTTCGGCGGCCAGCCGCTCCTTTTCGAGAAATTGCGCGCCGGCCGTCTTGGCCTCGTCCCGGGCCTGCCCCAGCAGTTGAACGCGCTGGCGGTCGAAATCCGCGTTCTTCTGCAGGAAGAGCGCGTACTCGTCGTCGGCCGCCTTTTTTTGGCTCTCGGCATTCTTCACGGTGGCGACGATGTTCGCCTCGCGCTCGTCGATGGCGTTCAGGACGGGCCTGTAGAGGAAACGCTTCAACAGCCACATGAGGACGAGAAAATTGACCGCCTGGGCGGCAACGGTGAACCAATCGATAAGCATGCCTTGGGCTCCGTTAGGTTCTGTCAGATAATAAATGAAGCACCGGGGCCTTTATCGAATGCGCTATAGCTGCGTTTCTGTTGAAAAGTTGCCATAGTTATTTCCTGACAGGCCCTTACAAATCGAGACGCCTGGTGCGGTTATTTCGCAACGGCCTGCGTGATGACATGATTCCAAATCGGGTTGGCGAAGATGAGAATCATGGAGACCACGAAGCAATAAATCGCCAGCGATTCGACCATGGCCAAACCGATGAACAGCGTTCGGCTGATGGTTCCGGCGGCATCGGGCTGTTGCGCCAGCGAGGTCAGCGTCGCGCTGA
>JAVBRW010000463.1:0-4305 GCA_031547475.1 Planctomycetota bacterium | reverse complement strand
GGGGGGCCGGTGCTGCGCCCCGCCCGGCGTCCACCACGCTCCCCCACCCGTCCCCCCCACGGCCCCCCCCGCCGCCGCCCCCACCCCCCCCCCGCCCCTACCGTTGATCGGTATGTTTTCGCGAAATGGGAATGCGCGTCTTTTCTATTCTATCCCCACCGCCGTCAGCACATCGAGCAGATCGCCAGGAACCACATTTTCCCTTGTCGTCCGCAATTCCGCCAGCGACCACCAGCGGTGTTCCACCATGCTGGCCGTTTCCTCTTCGGTGAAACCCGCTTTGGACAAACCGGGCCGTTCCGCCAGGCGCAGGACGAAATAGTGATCCGTTTCCCAGACATCCTCGCCAGAGGACAGGCGGAAATCGTATTCGCTTCGTCCCGCCTCCGACCCGACCGTTTCGACTCGCAGCCCCGTCTCCTCGAGCAGTTCGCGGACCGCCGCTTCGGCCGGCGATTCGCCCGGCTCGACCCCGCCGCCGGGCATGGCCCAGTAGTTTTTTCCCGCCAGCGGGCCGTCGACGTAGTGGAAGCGGAACAGGAGAAACCGGTTGTCGGGATCGAGAATGACAATGCGGGCGCCATGGCGGACGCGTGTCATTTCACCCTCCAGCCGAGGCCGGACAGGAACGCGACAACCGTGCCCTGGTGATCGCCCTGCACTTCGATTTTGTCTCCGGCGTCGCTGCCGCCCGAGCCGCATTTTTTCTTCAGTGTCACCGCCAGATCGTGCCGGTCGGCGTCCGAAAGAACGAACCCCGAAACGACGGTGGCGATTTTCCCTTTCGGGCGTTTTTCCACCGCCACCTTGGCTTTCTGTTTGTCCGGAGGCAGGGAAGCGGTCTCGGCCTTTTCGCCGCCGCCGGCCGGTTCGAACGACCAGCCCGCGCCGGAAAGAATTTTTTTCGATTTCGACATGAACTCTCCTGATTTAAGATTGTAGATTGTAGATTTAAGATTTATTCCCGGTAGCAACGCTCCATGCCGAAATAAATCTTAAATCTACAATCTACAATCTTAAATGACCAAGACCAGGTTGTCGCGGTGCACCGCCGTCTCGGCGCAGTGGTGGCCGAGCATTTCCGACAGTTCGGACGAGCGTTTGCCGGCGACGAGGCGCATTTCGGCGGCGGTGAAGTTGGACAGGCCGCGGGCGAATTCCTTGCCTTCCAGATTGGCGATGGCGATGGTGTCGCCTTCGAGAAAATCGCCCCGCACCTCCCTGATACCGATGGGGAGCAGGCTTTTCTTCTGATCGAGCAGCGCTTTTTTGGCGCCGTCGTCCACCAGCACCATGCCGTCCGGGCCGCGCCCGTACGCTATCCACTGCCGGTACGACGAGGCGCGCTTTCCCGGCGGGATGAAAATGGTGCCGACCTCCCGGCCCTGGACGATGTCGTTGAGAATGTTGTCCTGCTTTCCGTAGGCGACCAGGAGGGGGATGTTGGCGATGTTGGCGGCGCGGGCGGCGTTCAGCTTCGACGCCATGCCGCCGGTGCCGACCCCGGAAACCGAGCCGCCCGCCATGCCGAACACCTCTTCGGTCAATTCCCGCACCTCGTGGATCAACTGCGCGCCCGGCTGCGACGGCGCCCGGTCGTAGAGGCCGGCGACGTCCGACAGGATGATGACGGCGTCGGCGTCGACCAACTGCGCGGTGGACACGGCCAGCGAATCGTTGTCGCCCATTTTGAGCCGCAGTTCCTCGACCGCCACCGCGTCGTTCTCGTTGACGACGGGAATGGCTTTCTGATCGAGAAGCGCCATGAAGGTGTTCCGGGCGTGGAGAAAGCGCTCGCGGCTGTGCAGGTTGTCGCGGGTCAGGAGTATTTGCGCCGCGTTCAGGCGGTAGCACTGGAACAGTTGCCGGTAAATCTGCATGAGGGCGCCCTGTCCGACGGCGGCGGCGGCCTGGATGAGGGACAGTTCGGTCGGCCGGGCGGCAAAGCCGAGTTCGGCCGTGCCGGCCGCCACCGCGCCGGAACTGACCAGGACGATTTTCCTGCCCTTTTCGGTCAAATCGGCGATCTGCCCGACCAGCCTGGCGATGAACGCGGTGTCGAGCCCGCCGGCGATGGAGGCGAGCAGGCTCGAACCCACCTTGACAACCAGAGTCTCGGCTTTGGTCATGATTTCCCTGGACATGCAATTCCTTTCGGACAGCGTTGGAACTTTTTCGAAACCTGGCTCGAACCGGGCCGGAGCAAGGGGCCGGTTGTACCGCCGCCCGCCCCGAATGTCAACATGTTTGCGGCGTCCGTCCCCGGCCGATGGCCAATTGTCGCAACGGGTTTTGCGAAGGCAGGTTCGGCAACACCGGACAGGTTACAACCGGAACTCATTTTTCATGGGTTGCATTTTTTCTTTACTTATGTATTATGGGATGATACCATCCGATAAATCTACGTGGAAGAGACACATACAGCTTGGGGAAAAAGAATGTCCAACGCGGGAACGGTGTTGATTGTGGAGGATTCGGCGATTATTCGCCGTCTTATCCGCGATCAAGTGAAAAAGCTTGGCTACGAGGCGCGCGAGGCCGAAAACGGCGCCGACGCGCTGGTGTCCATGGAAGAATCGCTGCCGGACTGCGTTATTCTGGATTTGATGATGCCGGTTATGAGCGGCCCCGAGCTTTTGGAAAAGATGCAGGAATCGGAGAAACTGCGGAACGTGCCGGTCATTGTGGTGACGGCGCTGTCCGATATGGACAAAATCGTTTATTGCATCGAGCGCGGCGCCGCCGATTATATGCAAAAGCCTTTCCGCGCCCAGGTGTTGCGGGCGCGCCTCGCCTCGTGCATCGAGCGGAAGAAACTGCACGATCGCGAAATGGATTTGCAGAAGCAGCTCGAAGAGCACAACGCCCAATTGGAGGAACGGGTCAACCGCCAGGTCAAGCAAATCACCGCCGCGCAGCTCAGCACCATTTTCGCCATGTGCCGGCTGGCGGAATCGCGGGACGTCGATACCGGGAAGCACGTCGAGCGGGTCGGCGAAATCTGCTACCTGCTGGCCCAGGCGTTTCTCGCCAAGCCGAACCCGAACGAGCCTCCCCCCCCTCCGGATCTGGCCGAAAACATCCGCACCGCCGCGCCGCTCCACGATATCGGCAAGGTGGCGGTGTCCGACCTTATCCTGCAAAAACCGGGGAAACTCACGCCCGAGGAATTCGAGGCCATGAAGCTCCACACCACCGCCGGCCACACCCTGCTGGCCGACGTGGACAACAGCCATCCCGGCAACAATTTCATCAGCATGGGCAAGGACATCGCCCTCTACCACCACGAAAAATGGAACAGCAAAGGCTATCCCACCGGTCTCGGTTCGTACGACATCCCCATCGCCGCCCGTATCATGGCGCTGGCCGACGTCTACGACGCCCTCACCCATCAGCGCTGCTACAAGCCGGCCATGAGCCATGAGGAAGCGATGCAGATCATCCTCGAAGGCACCGCCACCCATTTCGATCCCTACCTGGTCGGACTGTTCCAGGAACTCGAACAGGACATTATCCGCGTGTCGAACGAACTGGACGGGGTGGAGGATGCGGTCAAGCAGCCGGAGCTGGCGGCGGCGAACTGACAATTAACAATGCATAATGAACAATGAATAATTAAGACGCAGACGGATTGTCCTTTCCCATCGACAATAGATGTGCTTGCATCGCCAGTCCATTGTCAATGGAAGGGTAGAATGAAATCTTCGTCTTATCGATTCCGTGATTTCCAAAGTTACTTGGGTTCCTCGCCGTCTAGGTCAATCCCGAATTATCCCGGCACAAGATCCCGTTCGGGGTGCAGCGATTGTTTTTCCCGCCGGGGTTGGCTTTTCGGTGGGGGGGGGCCCCCTGCGTGGTTCCGCGGCCTCCCGCCATCGAGCCCGCCGCGCACATCCAAAACGTCATCCCGGCGTCTAAAACGCCGACCCGGGCGAAAAACGGGATCTCGTGCCGGGATAATTCGGTGTAGCCAATCGTTACACCTGTAATCCACATTCCCCGAGCGCGATTTTTTCCCGAGGGGAACTACAATGCTATTCCCGCACCTGCCCGTCCCCTTCCACCAGCCACTTGTACGTGGTCAGCCCGGTGAGGCCGACCGGCCCCCGCGCGTGCAGCTTGTCGGTGGAAATGCCGATCTCGGCGCCGAGGCCGTATTCGAAACCGTCGGCGAAGCGGGTGGAGGCGTTCACCATCACCGACGACGAATCGACTTCGAGCTTGAAGCGCTCGGCCGAGGCCAGGCAGCCGGTGATGATGGCGTCGGTATGTTTCGAGCCGTAGGTGTTGATGTGGGCGATGGCG
>JAVBRW010000371.1:0-4153 GCA_031547475.1 Planctomycetota bacterium | reverse complement strand
GGCCGCGTCCATCAACTGCTTGGCCATGGCGGCCGGATCGGTGCCGTACACCGCGTAGATTGTGCCGCCCTTTTGCGGAAAGTTCGCCGACTTCGCCATGAAAAATCCTTTCGATTCAATGAATGATACATAATAAGGAATTCGGGGACATGTAACGCAATTGAACCGCCAATTGCGCAATATGTCCCCGCAATCCAATGGTATCGATTGCCGACAGGAAGGTAAAACAGATTTTTCGTCTTAATAGTGCGTTGTGAATCGCTAGCGCGATTCGTCCACCATCGCGCCGACACCGAACAATTCGCGGAGGCGGGAGGAAAGCTTGATCATTTCGTCGGAGGGAATGGAGCGGATGATTTTGTCGCGGGATGTATCGACGATCTGGATTTGCAGCTCTTCGCTCACGTCGTTGATGCGGAAACGCATCGACCGCTTTTCCATCTCGAGATCGAAATTGGCGGCGTTCACGGCCCGATCGAGTTCATCGGATTTTTTATCTTTGCCCTCGTCGCTCCGCGCGGGCGAATCGGCACTCCGCGTAGCGGTTTCGGACGCGTCCGCGGGCGCGGAGGCACGGCCGGACTGCGCATTCCGGGCATAGGCGCCGGTCTTCGCCTTCGGCGGCTCGACCGGACTTTCTCCGGCCGGACGCTGAATGGAAACACCGGAGTCCGGATCCGCTCCGGCAGCCGCGCGGGCCGATTGCCGGGTTCGGAGGGAAGCGGGCGGCTGGCTGTTTTCAACCATGCCGGTTCTGGCCTGATTTGTTTTGGCGACGCCATCAATGGCCGACACGGCAATCTCCCGTCCAACACACCCTTGTGTTACAACAAAGGAAGCCAAAATAAGTCCTGGATAATTGCCGTCGCCCGAAATATCTTTCTCAATTACATTATATAACCGGTATCAAACTAATTCAAGCCGTATTTTCGGCTAAAGGGGAAGAATGGAGGCGGGAACGTGTGAACGAGCAATGCCAAGAAATGAAAGAACTTCGAAAGTTTTTTTCCTTGTGGGGAGTTTTATTGAGCTGTATGATAGATTATATGCAGATGATGGGGTATTATTTATTGCACCGAGGAATTATCATCGATAATAGCGGACATTCGGTTTTATCGATTTACCGACGAAAAGGAGTAAAAAAAACGGTATGCCAAGCGACGGCCTGACAAGCCACCTCCCCATCGCAGCCACCATGGACCTGCAGTACAGACTGCCGCCGTTCCAGCAGATTGTTTTTTCAGGGCCCATTCTGGCCGCCTTCATCCTCCTCGGCATCGGCATCGCGGTGCTCATCCTTCTGGCGCGGCGGGCGCGGGCGAAGGCGAAGATCGAAAGCCGCCTGGAAGCGTTGAAAATGGCGGAGAAAATACTGAGGAAACGCGGCGGCTCCGACGAGGATGTCGAACGCGTGTTCGCCATTTTCAATCATTACCCCAGGATCGATCCCGCCGCCACTGTCATGATCAAGGACAATTTCCAGAACGCGATGGCGCCGCTTTTGGAAAAAGCGTACGACAAACAGTTCGCCGAACGCATGGAACGCATTTATTTCCCCCCCATCAACGAGACCCGCGAGGCAATCAACAACCAGGCCAAGGATGCCAAAGCCCTGACCGAGGAAAAAAAGGCCGTCTCGCCCGGCCAGGCGCCGGCGGCCATCATCGATCTCATGGACGCCACCCTCCGGCCGGGCACCATCGTCAACCTGGCGTTCGAGGAAGTCGAAGGCGGGTACGACTGCATGGTCATGGGCCACGACATGCAGAGCATCAATGTCACCCTTCCCGCCAACAGCAGCCAACTGGTGGCGGGGCTGAAACCGGGGTTGAAAATCGAGGGCACGATGGAAAGCGGGACGTCCCTCATCGCCTTCACCTCGTCCGTCATCCAGGCGGTGGCGGGCAGCATGCCGTACTGCCGCATCGCGGCGTGGAAGGCGGCGTGGGAAGTCCGGAAGCGCGATTCCATCCGTCTGCCCATCACGGTGGAAATCGATTTTCAGCACATTTCCACCGCGCAGTCGGAGACCATCAAGATTTCCAACCTGGATCGGGAAATCGGCTCCATCCGCCCGGGGCGCCTGACCGACATCAGCCTGGGCGGCTGCTGCATCGAAACGCCGTCCACCGCCCCCTTCCGGATTGGCGACATGATCCGCTTCTCCAAATCGCTGGTCACCGGCAACCCGCCTGCCACCCTCCTGGGCGCGGTGGTCAACATCGACCTCCTCGATCCGGAAACCAGCGGAGGCGCCAAACAGGGGCTGCACGTGCAGTTCCTCATCATCGACGATGTGTCGCAACGCATTCTGGTGCGGACGCTCCGGCATTTGCAGGATTTGACCGAGCGGGACGAATGGATGCAGGCGCAGCAGCTTTTGCAGAAAATGCGCAGGAACAAAATCCAGAACATCGGCTCGCCGACCGGCCAGGGGGTCAAACACGAGAGCACCCGTTTCTACACCGGCCCGGGCATTCGCGGCAACACCACCCGCCCCGGCACCACCACCGTGCAGGGCACCGGCTCGTCGCGCTCCGCCGCCGCCAAGCGCGCCGAAACGGTGCGCGGGACCAGCGGCGGCACCGGCCCGAAAACCCGGCCCCCCACCGCCCTGCGCAAAGTTCCGGCCAACGCGCCGACCCAGGCCAGGCCGTCGACCGGCGGCATGCCGGTTGTGCAAAAGACCAGGCCGTCGACCGTGAAACGACCGCCGGTGCAATGACAATGCATTATGCATTATGCATTATGCATTATGCATTATGCATTATGCATTATGCATTGGACCGTACTCCCATTCCTCCCCCAATTCGTCGTGCAGCCGCTTGAGCCGCCGGTGCCAGCGTTCGGCCATGTCCTGGGCGCTTCCGGCGTCGGGCCAGGCGCAAAAATGCAACCGGCAGCCCAGCACCCTGCCTTCGCGGGCAAGGCATTTGCCTTCCTGCTGGTATTGGCAGCGGGAGCCGTCGGCCAACTGTTCGTGGCCGGCGTCGGGCCGATCGGCCGGACGGGAAACCAGCCGGAGATAGCGGCGCTCGAGGCGGCTGGCGTAGAGCAGGTGTCCGGCGGTTTCGAAATGGCAGCATTCGCCGCAGCCCCCGCAGGTCACGCCCTGCCCGGCCGCGAGACGGGCAATCTCCCCGTCGACTTCGCGGTAAAACTCCGCCATCGCTTCGCGCCAATCCGATTCCATACGCATTCCCTGTTGTCATTGCCGCGCATTTGCGCCATAATGGAGACCTTTCATCATTATGCGGAAAAGGAGAGCCGAAAGCCATGCCCAGCCAACCGGAACTGCTCGAAGTGGCCATCGCCGCCGCCCACCGGGCCGGCGCCATCCAGATGGAAATGTTCGGCAAGGTGCTGAACGTCGACGCCAAAACGGCCGACGATGTCAAACTGGAGGCGGATCGCCTGTGCGAACGCGCCATCATCGACACGATTCGGCAAACCTATCCGACCCACGCCATTCTCGCGGAGGAAAGCGGCACGGCCGACGGGGCGGAGTATATCTGGTATGTCGATCCGCTGGACGGGACGGTGAACTTTTTCTACGGCGTCCCCTATTTCTGCACCACCATCGCCTGTTGCCGCCATCCGGGCGCCGGCGCCATAACGCCCGCCAACATGGGGGAAGGGATGGCGGCGGTGACCTACGCGGCGCCGACCGGGGAAATGTTCATCGCCTCCCCCGAATCCGGCCTGACCCTGAACGGCAGGAAAATGCGCGTCCGCGAAGACGCGTCGCTGGCCGACGCCTTTCTCCTGACCGCCTACGGCAACAGCGAGGAAAAGCTCCGCTTCACCCGGGAAGTGACGCTCCCGCTCTCCCCCAAGGTGCGGAAAATCCGCAACCTCGGCGCCCTGGCCTACGATTTGGCCCTGGTGGCGTCCGGCCGCGCCTCCGGCATTTACCAGTACGGGTTCCAGGTCTGGGACGTCGCGGCGGGAAGAATCATGGTCGAGGCGGCGGGCGGCGAGTTCCACGCCAGGCGCTACGCCAACGGCAACTGGGTGATGGCGGCGGCGGGGAAAAGCGTGCAAAAGCATTTGCTGGCGGCGCTGGATGCGTATCGGTGAATTAAAGCTGAAGTTCTGCAAAATGTGATTCGGCTTGGAATATGCGTGTGTGGCAGCCCGCGAGCCGCCCCCT
>JAVBRW010000145.1:0-8074 GCA_031547475.1 Planctomycetota bacterium | reverse complement strand
GGGGGGGGGGGGGGGCCCACGACTGCTGAGGTCCAACTGGAGGTGATTTCGGCCACGCCACCCGGGCCGCCCCCACCGTTGAATGACGCGTTTTCCGCCATTTTTCACGGCGAAACAATCTCGCAATCCGCCAGGTACACGCTCAACCCTTTTCCCAGCACCTTCCCTTTCACCAGCGCCGCGTCTCCCGCTTTCAGCTTGAGCACGGATTCGGCCCGCGACGCCGGGAAATAGCATTCCATTGTCTTGTATTTGCCGGAAAAGTCGGTCCGCAGCAGCACGGCGCCGGCGGTCCGGGCCTCGGTCGCCTTGCCGCCCGGGTTGATGGAGCCGGACGCCTTGTCCACCGATTGCACTTTCACGCGGAGGGAAACGGTTTTGCCCTTGTACTGGGTGTCGTAGGCGGGCGTGTTGTCGAAATAGCCGTCGACGAATTCGGAAAAATCGACTGTCCCGTCGGGCCGGGGCAGGATCGGGGTCGGCGCCTGGACGACGGTGAGCCTGCCTTCGCGGGGCTGCGGCTGCGGCGTTTGCGCCGTTTGCGGCGCGGCGGCGGCGGAGTCGGGGCCGCGCCTCGACGATTCGAGGAGGGCCATGTTCAGATCGGACAG
Source organism: Planctomycetota bacterium (assembly GCA_031547475.1). Taxonomy (GTDB): domain Bacteria; phylum Planctomycetota; class SZUA-567; order SZUA-567; family SZUA-567; genus JAJBSZ01. The sequence goes on along the minus strand of JAVBRW010000145.1, from coordinate 7,463 downwards.
AATGCCCTCGTGGGCGTCGGTGGTTGCCGACAGTCTGGCGTAGCCGCTACGGAGATCCCGGATTTCCTGCTCGAGGGAGGCGATGCGCGCCTCGTAGCCGGCGACGACGGCGGGCTGCACCGACGGCTTGGCGGTTTCCCGATCCAGCCGGTTTTCCAGCCCTCCGACCTTGAAATAGAGAAGGCCGAACAGCGCCACCGGCACCGCCAGCAGGGCGGCGTCGACGGCGGTGAAGGCCGGGCCGCGCCTGGCCGCGGTTTTCCGGCCCGCCGCCGCCGTTTTACCGGGGATTTTTGATGTTTTGTCGCCGCCTTGCCAGCCGGTTGACATGGAATTTCCTTTGCCTGATTGCCGAAAACGCTTTAGAGAATGCTCAGAGACCGCAGCAGCACGACGACCATGAACACCGGCGCCACGTAGCGGATGAGGAAGCGCCAGACATGGGCCAGCTTGAACTGGACCGAACCGTCGTTGGTGATTTCCCCGAGCGCCTTTTCCACGCCCCAGACATAGCCGATGAACACGCAGGTGAACAGCCCGGCGACGATCATGAAAACGTTCTGGGCCAGATAATCGAGGAGATCGAAGAAGTTGAGGTTGAACAGCCTGACGTCCGCCAGCGGCCCGACCGCCAGAAAGCCCAGCACCGACTTGGACGACAAAAGCCCGATGGACAGCGAGCACGGCACGCTCATGATCAGGGTGAAAATGGCGATGCAGGTGGTGGCGCGCCTCCGGGTCATGCGGTAGCGGTCGATGAGGTAGCCGACGCCGACCTCGACCAGCGACACGTTCGAGGTGAGGGCGGCCAGCATGAGGAGGACGAAGAACAGCGTTCCGAAGAAAACCCCCATCGGCATTTTCTGGAACACCTGCGGCAGGGTGACGAAGGTCAGGGTCGTTCCCTGCGTCGGTTCGATGCCGAAGGCGAACACGGCCGGGATGATGCACAGGCCGGCCATGACCGCGGCCAGGGTGTCGAGGGCGGGGATGATGAAGGCGGCGCGGACCATGTTGCTTTGCTTTTTCATGTAGCTGCCGTAGGTGATGATGATGCCCATGCCGAGGCTCATGGACCAGAACATCTGCCCCATGGCGTCCATGACGCCGTTGAAGGTGAGCTTGGACAGGTCGGGGTAGAAGAGGAATCTCACTCCCGCCCAGGCGCCGGGCAGGGTCAGGGAGCGGGCGATCATGACGAGGAGAATGCCGAACAGCATCGGCATCATGATTTTGCACGAGCGTTCGATTCCCTTTTCCACCCCGAGATAAATGATGAACATGGTGCCGGCCAGGAACATTGTCTGCCAGACCAGCGGTTCCCACGGGTTGGTGATGAATTTGCCGAACGCGGCGGACGGGTCGGCCGGGAAACCGTCGGACAGGAAGGTGATGAAGCGGAAGATGTACGCCACCACCCAGCCGCCGATGACGGTGTAGTAGCAGGGGATGATGACCCCGGACAGCACGCCCAGCACGCCGACGAACTTGAAGCGCTTGTCCATGCTTTCGAACGCGCTGATCGGTTCCAGCCGGGTGTGCCGGCCGATGGCCATTTCGCCCATGATGAGGGGAATGCCGGCGATGAGCACGAAGATCAGGTAGATGAGGAGGAAAATGCCGCCTCCGTTCCTGCCCACCATGTAGGGGAATTTCCATAAATTGCCGAGCCCGATTGCCGATCCGGCCAGCGCCATGATGAGGCCGAACGAACTGGTCCACTGCGATCTGGATTCTTCCTGCATGGTTTGTCCCTTTGCTTTGAGGAAACGGGCATACCGCCATGAAGCTCCACATTGTGTTCATGATATGGCCAGCCCAAGGCGGAGGCAACTAAATATCCGGCGCCGGCAATCATACCATACCGCGAAAAGCCTTTTATCGCCCCGCCTTTTCGAATAAAATTGCCGCGCCGCCGAAAAGGCTGAAAGGAACGCGATATTATCGGAAATTGTGACGGGAAAATACCATGCTCCCGACCATTGAAAATGAACGGTGCGATTATGGCTGAAGAAAACGGGTCCGTCTATTCCCACCTGCCGGTCATGCCTGCCAGGGTGGTGGAGCTTCTCGATCCCCGCCCCGGCGACATCGCGGTGGACGGAACGACCGGTTTGGGCGGGCATTCGCGGCTGATTGGCGAAAGGATCGGCCGGGAGGGAAGGCTGATCTGTTTCGACCGGGACAGCGAAGCTTTGGCCAGGGCGAAGGCGAATCTGGCCGATCTCCCGTGCCGGGTCGATTTTGTCAACCAGGCGTACGAGCATCTCGGAGAAGAGCTGGACCGATTGGGGGTGGGGAAAATTCACCGCATATTGATGGATCTGGGTGTCTCCTCCCTCCAGTTGGACAAGCCGGAACGCGGCTTTTCCTTTCTCCGCGACGGCCCCCTGGACATGCGGATGGATCGGCGGGAAGGGCTGACGGCGGCGGAGATTGTCAATACCTGGCCGGAGGAGCGGCTGGCGGAAATTTTCAAATCGCTCGGGGAGGAGCGATTTTCCCGCCGTTTGGCCAAAAGCATTGCAGAAGCAAGGGTAAAAGGGCCGATAGAAACCACTGGTGAACTGTCTAGCCTGGCCGAAGGGACGGTGCCCCGGCGCGGCCGCATCCATCCGGCCACCAGGATGTTCATGGCGCTCCGGATGGCGGTGAACGACGAAATGGGCACGCTGTCCAGGGGGTTGGCGGCGGCCGGAAAGCGTTTAGCGCCCGGAGGGCGCCTGGCTGTCCTGACCTTCCATTCGTTGGAGGACAGGCTGGTGAAGCGGACGTTCCTGTCCTGGGTCGAACGCGGGCTGGCCGTGCAGGTGAACCGCCGGGCCGAAGCGCCCGGCCGCGAGGAAGAGCGCGCCAACCGCCGGGCGCGGAGCGCGAAGCTGCGGGTGGTGGAAAGGGTGAATGTGTAATTCGCAATTCACAATTCACAATTCACAATTGCCCAAGGAATAATTGTGAATTGTGAATCGTGAATTGTGAATTGAAAAAGGAGTCGCCGTGCGAATTCGGGGATTTGTCCTTGGGGTGGCGTTGTTGTCGGCGGTCGGCTGCTGCATTGTGCAGGAGTGCTACAAGCAACTGCGCGCCCGCTACAAGCTGGAAGAGCTGGTGCGGAAAGAGGAGGCGGCGAAAGAGCGCTTGGCCGCCCTGAAGGCGACGGAGGAGAATGTCCGCTCCCCCGCCAAGCTGGCCGCCCTGGTCAGGAAGTACAACCTCGATCTGGTGGTCCTGCGGACCGCCATGCCGGACGGAAAGGGCAAGTCCCGCCTGGCTTCGGCCCGCCGGCCGGGCGAAGTGCTGGACGTCGAGTTTTCACGCATTGAAAGGCCGAACGCGATCAGGCTCGCCTCGGCCGGGGAACGCTGAACATGTCTTGCGGAAGCGGCACTGCCAGGGGTAAGTCGGACGGTGCGGGCGCGCGCGCCCGCGGCACCTACGTATTCGGCGTTCTCGCCAGCCTGACTTTCCTGGTCCTGGCCGGCCGGCTGGTGCAGCTTCAGGTCATGGAGCATCCGGAACTGGCGGTCGAGGCGGCCAGGCAGGTCTACGGCGTCGTTCGCGAACGCGACAAGCGCGGTTCCATCACCGACCGCCGGGGCATTATCCTCGCCTCGTCCATTCCGATCAAATCCTGCGCCCTCGATCCGAAAGTGCTTTTGGAATCCCCCGGCGCCAAACCGAAAAAACTGCTGGACTCCCTGTCCGCCATGCTCGATCTCCAGCCCGTCGATCTCCAGCGCCTGAACAAGGGCCTGGAGGCGCGGCGCGCCATCAAACAGGACGACGGCACCGAAACGGAAGAGCCCATGCGGTTTGTCTGGGTCAAGCGCCGGGTGACGGAGGAACAGGGGAAAGCCTTGTCCGCCGCCATGGCCGCCGCCAAAAAGGAGGCGTCCGAGGCGTGGCGCAACCGCCGCCGCTGGATGCGGCTGGCCGGCGTCAGGAAGGTCGCCCGCGACAAGGAGGGCGAAGCCTACTGCCGGAAGGCGGCCGATGGCTGGCAAAAGGTGGCGGAGGACGCCGAAGGCAGGTTCGCCGGCGTGTTTTTCCCGCCCGAGTACGAGCGCGTCTATCCGCAGGGAACCCTTGCCGCCCACGTTCTCGGCTTCGTCGACATAGACGGTTTCGGCCGGGAAGGGGTGGAGGCGTCGCTGAACGGGCTGTTGCAGGGCAGTTCGCTGGATCGCGTGGTTGCCAGGGACGCCCGCAGCCGCGCCCTGTCGACCCTGGTGACGGACGACCGTTCGCCCGAGGGCATGACGGTCGAGCTCACCATCGACAGCGTGGTGCAGGCCATCGTCGAAGAGGAATTGCAGCAAACGGTGAACAAACTGAAAGTCGAGTTCCCCAGCGTCACCGGCCACGCCGTGGTCATGGATCCCTTCACCGGCGAAATCCTCGCCATGGCCAGCTTCCCCACCTTCGATCCGAACAAGCCGGCCGAGGTCGAGGACGCCCGCGCCCGCAAGAACGACGTGGTGGCGGCGGTGCAGGAGCCGGGCAGCACGTTCAAGCCGCTCGTCCTTTCCGCCTCCATCGAGGAAAAGCTCGCGAACTTTTCCGAAGACATCGAATGCGCCAGCTTCCGCATGGAAAACAAGCGCGTCATCAAGGATATCCATCCCTACGGCCGCATGAGCCTGGAAATGGCGCTGGTGAAAAGCTCGAACCCGGCCATGGTCCGGATCGGCCTCCGCCTCGGCCCCAAGAAAATGCGCGAATACGTGATGAAATACGGGTTCGGCGAAAAGGCGATGGATCGGGAAATCGACGGGAAGCCGCTCAATCTGCTCACCACCGAGGTCAGGGGCAGGGTGACCAAGGCGGATAAATGGAACCTCTACACCATGGGCTCGGTTCCCATGGGGTATGAAATAAACGTCACTTCGCTCCAGATGGTGGCCGCCTATTCCGCCATCGCCAACGGAGGGCTTCTGCCGAGGCCGAACATTGTCCGCGCCGTCTACGATTCGGCCGGGCGGGTGGCGCTGAAGGTCGAGCCGGAGATGCGCTGGCGGGTCATATCCGAAAACACCGCCACCCAGATGCGGCAGGTGCTCAGGAAAGTGGTCACCGACGGCACCGGCCGCCGCGCCAACTTGAAGGAATACCCGCTCGGGGGCAAGACCGGCACCGCCAACATGATGGCCGGCAAGGACGAACTCCGTCCCGGCGAAAAGCCGCGCTACTCCAACAAGCGCCACACCGCCAACTTTGTCGCGCTGGCGCCGTGGGACAAGCCCCGGGCCGTCATCTGCGTCTCCATCCGCGAGACGGGGAAATACGGCGGCGAAGCCTCGTCGCCGGTGGTGGCCGGAATAGCCCGGCGCATGCTCGGCTATTGGGGCATCCCGACCGACAACGGCGAAGCCATCAAGGCGGAGGCGATCCCGCTGGTCGGTTTCGAACCGGCGCCGCCGCCGAAGGAATACACCGTCGGCGCCCCCGACGACGAGAACGCGCTCTCGGAAGAGGTCGATCCGAGGATTTGGGAGGATTGGGTCGAGGACGAGGAAGCGGTGGGGTGATTATCGAATGAATTCACAATTCACAATGCACAATTCACAATTAACCGCAGGGTAAAAGGTGGATTGCGGGTTGTGTTACAAAAATTGTGAATTGTGCATTGTGAATTGTGAATTGAATGGGGTTAATCATGTTGCTAAGCAAAATGGTCGGCGAAATGAAAAACGCGAAGGTTGTCGGATCGTCCGATCCCGACATCCTCTCCGTCGTCTCCGACAGCCGCCAGGTCGCGGCCGGCGCCTTGTTCGCCGCATTGCCGGGCAGCAAGGGCGATGGCGCCGACTTTATTCAGGACGCGATCAAGCGGGGCGCCGCCGCCGTTCTCGCTTCCGCGCTTCCGAATCCGCCGCCGGCCGTCCCGGTGGTCGTCGTGCCGGACGCGCGGAAAGGGCTCGGAGAGGCGGCGGACGGCTTTTACCGGCATCCGGCCGCGTCCCTCGACCTGATCGGCGTCACCGGAACCAACGGCAAGACCACCACCGCCTATCTGCTCCGGCACCTTCTCAACCATGCCGGGCGCCGTTGCGGCATGCTGGGAACGGTCCAGTACGATGTCGGCGGCAAACTGGAGCCGGCGCCGCTGACCACGCCGGACACGGTGCGCTTCACCCGGAGCCTGGCGGAAATGCGCGACGCCGGCTGCCGCGCCGCCGTGGTGGAGGCGTCGAGCCACGCAATCGATCAGGAACGGATTTGGCCGCACCGTTTCGCCGCCGCGATTTTCACCAATTTGACCCGCGATCACCTGGATTACCACGGCACCATGGAAGCCTATCGCGAAGCCAAGCGCGGGCTGTTCGCCCGCCTCGATAGTCGCGCGGTCGCGGTGCTGAATTTCCGCGATCCGGCCGCCCGGCGCATGGCCGAAGGCGTGGCGGCGCGGGTGACCGGCTACGTTCTGGCCGACTCCGGCGCAAGCGTCTCCGCGCCGAATGGAGCCGCAACGGTCCGCATCGTCGCCAGCGATCTCGCGGGGCAGACGTTCCGGGTGGACGGCGCCGGCCTGTCGGGCGAATTCCGCACGCCGCTGGTCGGCGGCCACAATGTGGAAAACTGCCTCGGCGCCATGCTGGCCGCGCTCGGGCTGGGAGTCGGCGCGGCGGACATCGCTTCCGCCATGGCCGATTTCCCCGGCGTTCCCGGGCGGCTGGAGCGGATCGAGGCGCCGAACGGCGCCGTCGCCTTTGTCGATTTCGCCCATACCGACGGCGCGCTTCATTCCGTCCTGTCGGTGCTGCGGCCGCTGGTCAAGGGCAAATTGATCACCGTGTTCGGCTGCGGCGGCGATCGCGACAAAGGCAAGCGCCCGCTTATGGCCAAGGCGGCGGAAGCGCATTCCGATAGGGTGGTGGTGACGTCGGACAATCCCCGGACCGAAGACCCGCTGGCGATTATCAACGACATCATGCCCGGTTTCGCCCGCCCCGAACGGGTGTCGGTCGAACCGGACCGGGCCGGGGCGGTGCGCCTGGCCTTGCGGGGGGCGGGAGCCGGCGACGCGGTGCTGGTGGCCGGCAAGGGACACGAGGACTACCAGATCATCGGCACGGAAAAGCGCCATCTCGATGATCGCGAACTGGTGCGGGAGGCGATGGGCCGTTCATGACGCGAAGATGCGGCGGTTCTGGAACCATGCGGTTTGGCTGTGCGGTCGGCGTTGCGGACGGCGAGTTGGAAAGGGGGACGCTATGAATTTGACCTTGGCGGAATTGGCAGCGTGGTGCGGCGGATCGGTTCAGCCCGCCTCCGCCGCCAACGTGCTTGTGCACGGCGTATCCACCGATTCGCGGACCATCGGCCCGGGCGAGCTGTTCGTCGCCATCGACGGCCTGAACCAGGACGGCCACCGTTTCGTCCGCTTCGCCGGCAACGCCGGGGCGGTCGCGGCGCTGGTCGAGAAAAAGCCGCACGATTCCGGGAAGCTCCCCCTGATCATC
>JAVBRW010000390.1:0-6320 GCA_031547475.1 Planctomycetota bacterium | reverse complement strand
CGGCTTCGCCATCAAATTCTACACCGAACAGGGCAACTGGGATTTGGTCGGCAACAACACGCCGGTCTTTTTCCTGCGCGATCCGCTCAAATTCCCCGATCTCAACCACGCGGTCAAGCGCGACCCGCGCACCAATCTCCGTAGCGCCCTCAACAATTGGGATTTCTGGTCCTCCCTGCCGGAGGCCCTGCACCAAGTGACCATCGTCATGAGCGATCGGGGCATTCCCGCCACCTACCGCCACATGCACGGTTTCGGCAGCCATACCTTCAGCATGATCAATGCCAAGAACCAGCGCGTCTGGGTCAAATACCATCTCCGAACCCACCAAGGCATAAAAAACCTCACAGATCAGGAAGCGGAGGCGGTTATCGGCAAGGACAGGGAAAGCCATCAGCGCGATCTCTTCGACAGCATCGCACGGAAGGACTATCCGCGCTGGACCCTGTCGATTCAGGTGATGCCGGAGCAGGACGCGGCGAAATGCCCCTACCATCCCTTCGACCTGACGAAGATATGGCCGCACAAGGACTATCCGCTCATCGAGGTGGGCGTGCTGGAGCTGAACCGCAATCCGGAAAACTATTTCGCCGAGGTCGAACAATCCGCCTTCAACCCCGCCAACATCGTGCCGGGGCTCGGTTTTTCTCCGGACAAGATGCTCCAGGGCCGCTTGTTCTCCTACGGCGACGCGCAGCGCTACCGCCTCGGCGTCAATCACCACCTCATCCCGGTCAACAAGTCGCGCTGCCCCTTCCACAGCTACCACCGGGACGGCGCCATGCGGGTCGACGGGAATTACGGCGGGACGCTTGGCTACGAGCCGAACAGCTTCGGAGAATGGAAGGAACAGCCCGAATTCGCCGAGCCGCCGCTCGCCCTGGACGGGGCGGCCGATCACTGGAACTACCGCGAGGACGACAACGATTATTACAGCCAGCCCGGCATGCTTTTCCGCCTCATGACGGACGGACAGAAAAGGGCGCTGTTCGAAAATACCGCCCGGAACATCGCCGACGCGGGCAAGGAAGTGCAGGAACGCCATATCGGCAATTGCCGCAAAGCCGACCCGGCCTATGGCGAGGGCGTGGCGAAGGCGCTTGCCATGCTGGGCATGTAGCATCTCCATCCATTCCAATCCTCCCGCGCGGCGGCCGAAGACAACGCCACAGCCGCCGCGCGGGAATATTTTTGCGCAAGGATTCGGTAATGATCGATATCAGCCGACTCTACTGCGGCCACGCCAGCCGTTCCAACCAGCTTCGCTACGGCCACGGCCTTCGCTCCCCCGCCACGGTCCGTCCCGTGGTGGTGTGGAACGCCACGCGCCGGTGCAATCTCCGGTGCGGCCACTGCTACGCCCAGGCGACCGCCGAAGCGTCGGAGCACGAACTCGGCACCGGGGAAGCCGAGGCGTTTCTCGACGATCTTGCCGAATTCGGCTGTCCGGTGGTTTTGTTGTCCGGCGGCGAGCCGCTTGTCCGGCGCGATATTCCGCGCCTTGTCGCGCACGCGGCGGCGCGGGGACTCAAGGCCGCGCTCAGCACCAACGGCATCCTGCTCGACACTGACCTGTCGCTGCGGCTCAAGGACGCCGGGTTGACCTACGCAGGCATAAGCATCGACGGAAACGAGGGCGCGCACAACCGGTTCAGGCGGGATCCCGACGCCTACCGGAGAACGCTGGACGGCCTGCGCGCCGCCCGCCGCGCCGGACTCAGGGTCGGCTTGCGCCATACCCTGACCCGGGACAGCCTCGATCATGTCGCGCACCTCTTCGATCTCATGGAGACGGAAGACGTCCAGCGCCTCTGTTTTTACCATCTGGGCCCGACCGGCCGGGCGGGCGAAACGAAACAGGCGCTCCCGCTCACCGGAGCGGAAACGCGCAAGGCGGTGGACGAAATAATCGATCGGACGGCCGGCGCGTTTGCAAAGGGCGCGGTCCGCGAAGTGCTTACCGTCGACAATCACGCCGACGGCGTCTATGTGTACCTGCGGTTGTTGCGGGAGAATCCCGACAAGGCGCGGGAAGCCCTGGCGCTGCTGTCAACCAACGGCGGCAACCGCTTCGGCTCCGCCATCGCCTGCGTCGGTTGGGACGGCGCCGTGCATCCGGATCAGTTCTGGCGCAGCCGGACGCTCGGCAATATCCGCGAACGGCCGTTCAGTTCAATCTGGTCCGATCCTTCGCCCGGGCTCCTTTCCCAACTGCGCGACCGGGAGGGCCGCATCGGCGGCCGCTGTTCCCGCTGCCGCCATTTCAGCCTGTGCCGCGGCAACCTCCGCGCCCGCGCCGAAGCGCTGACCGGCGATCCCTGGGCGTCCGATCCCGGGTGCTATCTGACCGACGACGAGATTCTTCCCGAAGCGGCGGCGGCGAGAAGGGCGCAATGATGGCAGACACCAAGGCTCCCGCTCTGCAGGTGGTCGCGTGGGAAACGACGCGGCGCTGCCCGATGCGCTGCCGGCACTGCCGGGGCTCGGCCCGGGACGAAGTCCATGACGGCGAATTGGATGCCGACGAGGGGAAAAAAGTCATCGATGCGGTGGCTGCAACGGGCTGCCGAATGTTGATTTTCACCGGCGGGGAGCCGCTGACCCGCCCCGATCTGTATCCGCTCCTGGAGCATGCCGGGGCCAGGGGCCTGAGGACCGCGCTTGCCGCCTGCGGCCCGTCGCTCGATGAAGCGGCGGCGAACCGTCTGCGCAAGGCCGGAGTGGCGCGCATCAGTGTCAGCCTGGACGGCCACACCGCCGAGGCGCACGATCGCTTTCGCGGAGTCGACGGCGCCTTCGCCGCGACGCTGGAAGGGCTGGACAACGCCCGGCGGGCGGGGTTGCCGTTCCAGGTCAACACCACCGTCACCCGAAGCAATGTCGAATTCCTTCCCCGCATACTCGAGCGCGCCATCCGCCTCGGCGCCGCCGCCTGGGATGTTTTCTTTCTGGTGCCGGTCGGACGCGGCGAGCAATTGGCCGATGAAGCGCTGAATGCGGAAGAAAACGGAATCGCGCTGCGGTGGCTGGCAGAGGTGCGCGAGCGCTCCCCCATCGCCATTCAGGTGACCTGCGCCCCGCAGCTGGCGAGGGTGCTGGCCGAGAGCCCGACGCTCCCCGAGCAATCGGCGCGCGGCTGCATGGCGGGCCGGGGATTCCTGTTCATTTCGCATCGCGGCGTTTTGCAGCCGTGCGGATTTTTGGACGTTCCCTGCGGCGATCTGCGCCAGGCCGGTTTCAACCTGTCCGAACTGTTGCGCGCCTCGCCGACGCTGGCCGCGCTTCGCCGCACCGAGGATTTGCGCGGAGCTTGCGGCGCATGCAGATATCGATCCGTCTGCGGCGGGTGCCGGGCCCGCGCCAAGGCGGCGGGCGATATGCTGGGCCCCGAACCGACGTGCGCCGGAAAGCGCGGCGCCGCGTGGCTGCCGCCTCACGAGGCGGCAGCGCGGCTGGACGCCGAACAGGAGGAGCGCATCCTCCACCGGCTCCAGAGCGGCCTTCCTGTCGAGCCCCGGCCCTTCGCCGGGATAGGGCGCGAACTGGGGGTGTCGGAGGAGGCGGTCATGGGCTGCGCGCAGGCGGCGCTGGCGGACGGCCGGGCGCGGCGGCTCGGCGGCATTTTCGATCCCGCGCGGATCGGCTACGCCAGCGCGCTGTGCGCGGTGGCGGTGCCGCCGTCGGAGGCGCACGAAACGGCATCCTATCTCGTTTCCGTCCCGGGCATCACCCACTGCTATCTCCGCAAGCCTTTCGAGCGCGAGAGGCGCGCCGGGAACGGCGAGGCGCCCACACCCAATCTCTGGTTCACCCTGCAGGCGCCGCGGGCGGAATTCGACGCCGCGTGGAAGGACATCGGCGAACGCGTCCATCCCCACATCCCCATTTCCCTCCCGGCCGTCCGCCGATACAAGATTCAGGCGGTTTTCGGCGCGGAAGGGAGCGTATTGCCGGGCACCGAAACGCCCTCCCGCGAAGCCGCCGCGGGCTCCGCCGTCGCCTTGACCGACGATGAACGATTGGCGGTGCGCATTTTGCAGGATTCCTTGCCGATTGCCCCCCTACCCTTCGCCGCCGCCGCCGGGAAGGGCGGGCTTTCCGAACAAGCGCTCCTCGCGGCCGCCGAGATGTTCCGGCATAGCGGCGCCCTGCGCCGGATCGCTTTGGTGGCGCGGCACCAGCTCCTTGGATATCGCGCCAACGCCATGATTATCTGGGACGTCGCGGAAGCGCAGGTGCGCGCCGCCGGCGAGGCGTTGGCGCGGCGCCCGGATGTGACGCATTGCTATGAGCGCCGGCGGGCGCCCGGCATCCCCGGCAACCTGTTCGCGATGTTTCATGCCACGGACTGGCGGGAGCTGTTCACGGCGGTGGAAACGGCGGAACGGAACGGCGGCATTTCCGGGGGGATTGCCCTTATAACCGTCCGCGAATACAAGAAAACCAGCATGCGCTACGTTCCCGACACGATTTATACCCAAAGCGAATTGGTTTTGGACAAACGTACATCCCAAGCCCAAAGCGCGCGCGAAGATTATGGGCTTGAATAGCCGAAAACCATGCGCGCTTTGGTATATGCCAGAGCCACTTTGACTTTCGCCAACCGTTAATCCCAATCCCGGAGCCCATGCAGCGGGAACGGAAGACGGGGTTTCGATCGCCATCCCTTTCGGGAGTTTTGGCCGCTCTCCACCGTCGATCCCGCCGCTTTTTTGCCCCATTGCGCACATTCATCAAAATCAAAATAATTCCGGAATGCCGCGAACCGGACGAGAACAATCGCCAGACGGCTGGCCGTTCCGACGTTTCAATTGACCAAAAGGCGGAACCGCGCACGGCAAAAAAAAATAAAGCCCCAAACTTCCCTGTTTTCCGGGCGGGACGCGAAAATCTTGACGACACGTTTTTCATAGAGGGACGGTTGACGGACGTGTCAAGCGTCTGCAAACGATGGGCACGGAAAGGCGGCCCGGAAAGAGAGTGCATTGATATTTGCCGTTCGCCCGCCATGGCCACCCGGCCTGGCAGGCGGCCAGGACTTCCGGAGCGCCGTCCTCTTTGCCGCAACGTTGAAAAGGACAAGCCGAAGCGGGCGGATGAAAGCAACCGCTTTCTCCCGCTTCCGGATTTTTATTCCATTTTTTGAAGAGGGGGCCACATTATGTCAATGATCAACAAAGAGGTGGGCGATTTCTCCGTACAGGCGTTCCAGGGTAATAAATTCAAGACCGTGAAAAAGGCGGATATTCTGGGGAAGTGGTCGATATTCTTCTTCTACCCCGCCGATTTCACCTTTGTCTGCCCGACCGAACTCGAGGATCTCGCCAACAAGTACAACGACTTCAAAGCGGCCGGTTGCGAAATATATGCGGTATCCTGCGACTCGCATTTTGTTCACAAGGCATGGCATGACGCATCCGATCGCATCAAGAAAATCCAATACCCGATGCTGGCGGATCCGACCCACGTTCTTTCCAAGGATTTCGAAGTCTATATCGAGGCGGACGGCATGGCCGAGCGCGGCAGCTTCATCGTCAATCCCGAAGGCAGGATTGTGGCGTACGAGGTGACCGCCGGCAGCGTCGGCCGCAATGCCGACGAATTGTTCCGCCGCCTGCAGGCCAGCCAGTTCGTCGCCAAGCACAGCGGCGAAGTGTGCCCCGCGAAGTGGCAACCGGGCGCCGAGACGCTCAAGCCGAGCCTTGACCTTGTCGGACGGCTCTGATTGCCCGGGAGGAACGCACGTGGACAATCTCTACGATGTTGTCATCGTGGGCGGCGGTGCAGCGGGGCTCACCGCCGCCATTTATTTGGCGCGGGCCAGGTATCGGGTGGTGGTGGTCGAAAAGGACCGCTTCGGCGGCCAAATCGCCATTACGGACGATGTCGTCAACTATCCCGGCATAGAACGCACCAGCGGGGCCGCATTGGGCGAAACCATGCGGCGGCAGGCGCAGAATTTCGGCGCGGAATTTCTCGCCGCCGAAGTCGAGGCGTTGGAGCCCCTCGGCGACGTTAAAACGGTCCGCACCAGCCGGGGGGCGCTCCGCTGCTTCGGCATCGTGCTCGCCACCGGCGCCAGCCCGCGCAAAATCGGCTTCAAGGGCGAGGCCGATTTCCAGGGCAAGGGCGTGGCCTATTGCGCCACCTGCGACGGCGCCTTCTTCGCCGGCAAGGAGGTCTTCGTCGTGGGCGGCGGGGTCGCCCCCCCCCCCGGGGGGGGGTTTGTCACCAACGACACCACCCAAGTGTCCCGACATGTGCCGCAAGCCGGGTTGAGGAGCGCCGCCCGCACCCCCCCCCCCCCCCCCCACCCCCCG
>JAVBRW010000017.1:0-3828 GCA_031547475.1 Planctomycetota bacterium | reverse complement strand
AGACGCGTCTCCGCGCCGAAAACGCCGCACACCCCCTAAACCGTCACCCCGGCGTGCGCACGTTGACCCGGGCTGAAAACGGGAAGTTGAGCCGGGGTCCAGCGGGCAAAACATGCGCTCCGGAACAGTACCCGCTGTTTATGCAAAAGAAATCCCGATTCACATATCGACGGGCAGCACGCAAACCGGCGTCGGCGCCGCGATCTCGTCAACCTTTTCCAACTCGCCGGCGGCGTAATCGATGCGGAAGCTCAGCAGATTGTCGCTGTCCTGGTTGGCGACCAGGAGGAACTTCCCCGACTTCGACACGGCGAAATTGCGCGGCGTCCGCCCGCCGCACGGCACGTTGCCCAGGGGTTCGAGTTTGCCATCCGCCGGATTGACCCGATAGCGGGCGAGGGAATTGTGCCCCCGGTTCGAGGCGTAGAGGTATTTGCCGTCCGGCGTCAGGTGCAGATCGGCGCAGATGTTGTCGGCGGCGAAGTCGGCCGGTATGGTGGCGACGGTCTGCCGCTTTTCGAACCTGCCGTTCGCCGCGTCGTAATCGAGGAGCGACACGCTCGACCCGATTTCGTTAATCAGGTAGCACCAGCGCGCATTGGGATGGAATTCGAGAAAGCGCGGCCCGTCGCCCGGCGCGGTGGCGAAAAACGGCGTGTCTCCCGGCACCAATTTGCCCGAGGCGAAATCGGTCCGGTACGCCATCAGCTTGTCCGTGCCGAGATCGGGGACGAAAGCGTAGCGCTCCTCCGCGTCGAACACCAGCGAATGGGCATGGGGCGAGGTCTGGCGCCGGGGATGGGCGCTTTTGCCTTCGTATTGGATGAAATCGCTGGCCGGCCCGAGCGAACCGTCATCGAGAATCGGCAAAACGCACACGCTCCCGCTCATGAAGTTGGAGACGAACACGTGGGTCCGCGCCCGGTTGACGGCGATGTGGCAGGGGTCGGTGCCGCCGGTGGGGCGGGAGTTGAGAAAGCGGAGCGCCGCCGTCCCGTTCTCCCACGACACGGCGAAGGCCGAGACGGCGCCGGTTCGGGCGCCTTCGTACTCCTTCAGCTCGTTGACCGCATAGAGGAAGCGCCGATCCCGCGACAGGCAGAGGAACGAGGGATTGCGCACGCCGGGCGCCAGGCCGGCGGCGCTCAGCCCGCCGTCGTCGTCCAGCGCCATCAGGTGGATTCCCTTTCCCTTGCCCGGCAGGATGTCGCCGGTGCCGAACAGGATGGGTTCGGTATAGGTGCCGATGAAAAGCAGTTCGCGGCCGCTCATGCGCGCCCTTTCAGAATTCGTAGTCGAAAATTTCCTTGGCATGGGTGACGCTGTTCAGGTAGGCGCGCACTTTGAGATGTTCGGGGTGGTTGATATAGGTTTCCAAATCCGCCTTCGACTTGAACAGCGAATCGATGCAGATGTTGAACACGTCGCCTTCGACATAATTGAAACCCACGGTCGCTTCGACGATTTCCGGGATGATGCGCTTGAGGTTTTCCGTCTTCTGTTTGAACTCGCGGTACACTTCCTCGTGCGCCCGGCGATCTCCGGGCGGGGTGACTTTCCAGAACACGATATGTTTAATCACAGACCTTCCCCTTTCCTCTCCCCGGGCGGTTCTACAAGTGATGGCGGTTTGAATTGTCGAAGAAATCCACATAGTTGTTCTACAACTATTTTAACAGTATATCACACACTTTTTGCTCTGTCAAATACGCGATAGTTGAATATTTTGCGCAGGAATGGACTTGACTAGCGGGGTTGGCGCGGTATAGTGACTTGTAGAACAATGAAGTGGTTCTACAAGTCTCCTTTGCGTCAATCCACCCCGATTAAGGACGCTGTGTGACCAACAGCCTGACGGAAAAAATATACGAATCGCTGCTACAATTGATCATCGAAGGCAAGCACAAGCCGGGAGACCGCCTGCCTTCGGAAAACGAGCTGAGCGACAAGTTCGCCGTCAGCCGCAACACCGTGCGCACCGCCCTCAACAAGCTGAACGTGCTCGGCTTCACCGATACCAGGCACGGCGGCGGCACCTTTGTCAAGAAAATCGGCGGCGACGCCTACCTCAACTTTTTCCTGCCCGCCCTGCTCACCGACGCCAACGCGCTCATCGATGTCATGGAATTCCGCAAGGGGATAGAGGTGCAGGCGGTCAAGCTGGCCGCCGAGCGCGCCACTCCGGCGGAGATCAAGACGCTCACCGTCATTCTGGAAAGCAGTCAACGCCACATCAACGATATGCAGGAATTCGCCTTCTACAACACCAACTTCCACGCCCAAATCGCCAAGGCGTCCCACAACACCATGTTCGAAAAGATGATGGACATCGTCCGGAGCATCATCATGACCAAGATGCAGGATTTCCTGGTCGAGCAGGGCCACGACATCGACAGCGATTTCTACCACTCGATGGTTTTGCAATGCATCGCCAACCACAAACCGGACGAGGCGGCGCTGATGATGGACAAGCACCTCACGCTGGTCATCGACCGCGTGAAAAAATTCAATCGGATTGCCGATCCCGGCAAGACCTCTTGAGCGAAGGATGGAAAGGGAGAATGGTTATGTTGAGGAAAATTGCGTCGTTCGTGTTGTGCGCGGCATTTGTGGCCTTTGTCGCGGCCGGGGCAAGGGGTGTCGCCGGCGAGAAGGTGCCCACATTCGGCGTCGTCATCTTCGACTACGCCAACGATTACTGCTTTCATGTCCGCACCGGAATGATCAAGGCGGCCGAAGGCATTGCCAAGCTGGAGCTGGTCGATTCGCAGAATGACCAGGCCAAGCAGACCGATCAGGTCGACACCCTGATCAACAAGGGCGTCGACGGCATGCTGGTCGCCATCGTCGATCCGGAAGCCGCTCCCACCATCATCGACAAGTGCCGCGCCGCCAACATTCCGGTCGTGTTCGTCAACCGCCGCCCGGCCCTTGACGTCATCGCCAGCTACGACAAGTGCTGGTACGTCGGCGCCGCCACCGCCCAGCCGGGCGAGGCGCAGGCCGAGATGGTTCTCGAGGACTGGAAAAAGCATCCCGAATACGACAAGAACAAGGACGGCGTTTTCCAGTACATCGTGGTGAAGGGCGAAAACGGCCACGCCAACGCCGAAGCCCGCTGCAAAGGCATCGAGGAAGTGTTCGACAAGGCCGGCTTCAAGCGCAAGATGCTGGACATGCAGCCCGGCATGTGGAACGCCGCCATGGGCCGTCCGCTCATGGAAACCTGGTACGCCAAGTCCGGGGACGAGATCGAGTGCATCATGTCCAACAACGACGCCATGGCTTTGGGCATCATCGAGGCGCTGAAGGGCGAAGGCTATTTCACCGGCAAGAAGTTCATGCCCGTCTACGGCGTCAACGCGATTCCGGAGGGCCTGGACGCTCTCGAGGCCGGCACCCTCATGGGCACCGTCATGTCCGACATGATTTCCGAAGGCGCCAGCACGTTCCGCATCGCTTTCAACCACGTCATGGGCAAGGATCTGCTGGACGGCATTTCCTACGGCATGGACAAGAACAAGTGCGTCGCCATCCTCGGCCTTCCCATACGCAAGGACAACATCGGCGTGGCGCGGGCGATGTACAAGAAGTAGGGCATTTGAATTCCCGTTGTTTTCAATGTGGCTTTGTGTTTCAGGTGTAGCGGTTGTTTATCGCGAATTATCCCGGCACAAGATCCCGTTTTTTGCCCGGTTCGGGGTTTTGGACGCTGGGATGACGTTAAGGGTGTGCGCGGCGGGAAAAAAGTGGAGAGGCCCCCCGCCAACGAGTTAGCCCGCGACACCACAAAAGACAAAACCGCCGCGAAAAAACACGCGGACCCCC
>JAVBRW010000385.1:0-12398 GCA_031547475.1 Planctomycetota bacterium | reverse complement strand
GGGGGTCGTTCTGGGGTGTTTGTTTGGCCTGTTTGCCCGGGTTTTGGTCCCGGCTGGCCGGGGGGCGCCCCCCCGCCCCGCCCCTACCGGTGAATGCCATGTTTTTCGTGAATTGTGAATTCCCTATTCGAGCGGCCGGGCGAAATAATGCGTATGCAGCAGCTTGTGCGCTTTTTCGCTCAATGGGTGGTCGAGGTATTTTCCGTACAGTTCCTTGATGTACGGGTTGTCGTGGGAGCGGCGGAGCGGCTTGCCGAGATCCTCCCGGTAGAGAACGCCGGCGCGTTTTTCGATAACCTTGATGCTGCCGTGGTAATAGGGCTGGCCGCCGCCGCCGACGCAGCCGCCCGGGCAGGCCATTACCTCGATGACATGGAATGGCTCGCCCGCCCTCACCCGGTTCAACAGTTTGCGGGCATTCCCGAGGGAATAGGCGATGCCGACCTTGAGCGTCAGATCGCCCACCGGAATTTCCGCCGTCCTGATGCCGTCCAGCCCGCGAACGGCGTTGAAATCCACATCGTCCAGCGGCTTCCCGGTCACCGCCTCCGCCGCCGTCCGCAAGGCCGCCTCCAATACGCCGCCGGTGGCGCCGAAAATGACGCCGGCGCCGGTCGATTCGCCCAGGGGCGCGTCGAAATCGTCGTCCGGCAGATCGGCGAAATTGATGTTCATCAGCCCGATGAGGCGGGCAAGCTCGCGGGTCGATATGACGATGTCGACGTCCGGATTGCCGTCGACCGAGAACTCCGGCCGCGCCGCCTCGTATTTTTTGGCAAGGCAGGGCATGACCGAGATGACGACCAGCTTGTCGCGGGGAACGCCCAGGCGTTCGGCGAAATAGCTTTTGGCGATGGCGCCGAACATCTGCTGCGGCGATTTGGCGGTGGAGGGCACGTCCAGCAGATCGGCGAAATGGTGCTCGAAGAATTTGACCCAGCCGGGGCAGCACGAGGTCAGGACGGGCAGCTTGACCGTTTTGTCTCCGGCGAGATAGCGGGTCAGGCGGTCGACGATTTCGTGCGCTTCCTCCATGATGGTCAGGTCGGCGGCGAAATCGGTGTCGAACACATATTTGAATCCGATGCGGCGGAGCGCGGCGACCATCTTGCCGGTGACAGACGTCCCGGCCGGATAGCCCATCGCCTCCCCCAGCGCCGCGCGGACCGAGGGCGCGGTCTGCACGACAATCACCTTGTCGCCGGGGTTCGACAGCAGGTTCAGCACCTTCCACGAATGATCGTGTTCGACCAGCGCGCCGACCGGGCAGGCCATGACGCATTGTCCGCAGTTGGTGCACACGCTGTCGAGAAGGTTCATGTCGAAGGCCGGCGCCATGACCGCGTCGAAGCCGCGATGCACCGCCGACAAGACGCCGCAGGTCTGGCCTTCGTTGCAGACGGTGACGCAGCGGCGGCAGCGGATGCATTTGTTCATGTCGCGGATGATGGAATGGGAGGCGTCCTTGGGGAAGTCCGACTTCAGCCCCTCCTCGTAGGGCGAACGGCGGATGGCGAACAGATCGGCCAGTTCCTGCAGGCGGCATTCGCCCGACTGGGCGCACATCAGGCATTCCTTCGGGTGGTTGGAGATGAGGAGTTCGAGCATGGTGCGGCGGGCGTTGACCACGCGCATGGTGTGGGTGCGGACAACCATGCCCTCCGCCGCCGGCGTGGCGCAGGAGGGCGCCAGGTTCCGCCGCCCCTCCACCTCCACCACGCACACGCGGCAGGCGGCGGGGTTGTTGCGGGGCTGGAGCGGCGTGTCGTGCATGAAGCAGAGCGTGGGGATGGGGATGCTCAGCAGGTTGGCGGCGTCGAGGATGGTTGCGCCCTCCGGCACGGTCACTTCGCGATCGTCTATGGTGAGCTTTATGTCGGGCATTTTTCCGCCTCCTGCGAATGACACCAAAGAACATGAGGATTGCGGGGACATGATGTTTAATTATTCGGCGTTTTGAATAATTAAATTTCGTGTCCCCGTAATCCGGCTCCTTGCCGAAAGGCTTTCGGTGAGGAACCGGAATCAGGGGACACGAAATTTATTTGCCGTACCGCCGCAAATAAACATCATGTCCCCCGATTCCTACCTTTTCACGACCGCGAAGAATTTGCACACGTCATAGCACACGCCGCAGCGCACGCATTTGGCGAGGTTGATGCTGTGCGGCTTTTTGCGCTCGCCGCCGATGCACTGGGCCGGGCATTTGGCCGCGCAGACGTGGCAGCCGGTGCATTTCTCCGGGTTGATGGCGTAGGTGATGAGATCCCGGCACACCCGGGCCTTGCACACATGATCGTGGATGTGCTCCTCGTATTCGTCCCGGAAGGTGGCGAGGGTCGAGAGGACGGGGTTCGGGGTGGTTTGGCCGAGGCCGCACAGCGCCGTGTCCTTGATGCTTTCGGACAGCACCTTGAGCTGGTCCAGATCGCCCTCCACCGCGCGGCCGCTGGTGATGCGGTCGAGTATCTCGAACAGCCGCCGCGAGCCGACCCGGCAGGGCGTGCATTTGCCGCAGCTCTCATCCATGGTGAAGTCTATGAAAAAGCGGGCGATGGCAACCATGCAATCGTCCTCGTCCATGACCACCATCCCGCCCGAGCCCATGATCGACTGGTGCTCGGCCAGCGTCTCGTAGTCGATGGCGATGTCGAGATCCTTGGCGGCCAGCGCTCCGCCGGACGGACCGCCGGTCAGCACCGCCTTGAATTTCTTGTCGCCGGGGCAGCCGCCGCCGATTTCGAAAATCACCTGGCGGAGCGTGGTGCCCATCGGCACCTCGCACAGGCCGGTGCGGGTCACCTTTCCGGCGAGGGCGAACACCTTCGTCCCCTTCGAGGTTCCGGTGCCGATGTTCGAGAACCAGTCGGCGCCCTTGGCGACGATGACGGGGATGTTGGCGAGCGTTTCGACATTGTTGACTATGGACGGGCTGTTCCGGTAGCCTTTTTCCGCCGGGAAGGGCGGGCGCATCCGGGGCTCACCGCGCTCCCCCTCCATCGACTGGATGAGGGCGGTCTCCTCGCCGCAGACGAAGGCGCCGGCGCCGTATTTTATTTCGATGTCGAAATCGAAGCCGCTCCCGAGAATGCAGCCGCCGAGAAGCCCGGCGGCGCGCGCGTCGCCGATGGCCTTGGACAGCCGCCTGACCGCCAGCGGGTATTCGGCCCGGATGTAGACTTCCCCCCGCGTGGCGCCGATGGCGTAGCCGGCGATGGCCATGCCTTCGACCACGGTGTGCGGATCGCCTTCGAGAACGGCGCGATCCATGAAGGCGCCCGGATCGCCCTCGTCCGCGTTGCAGATGACGTATTTCTGATCCGCCGTCCGCCCGGCCGCCGCCGCCCATTTGACGCCGGTCGGGAAACCGGCGCCGCCCCGGCCCCGGAGGCCGGACTTTTTCACCGTTTCCACCACCTCGCCGGGGCTGCCGTCCAGCGCCTTGCCCAGGGCCGCGTATCCGCCGGCGGCAATGTATTCGTCAATGTCCTCGGGATCGATGAAGCCGCAATTGCGGGTCACGATGCGGAGCTGCCTGGTGGACGTGTGCATGGTGGTTCCCCTTGGGCGATTTAAGATTGTAGATTGTAGATTTAAGATTTATCCTTTGCACCTGTTTCACCTGCCGGTTTATTGCTGGCATTTGCGCTCAAAATCCGCGGATGGCGCATGCACGGGATAAATCTTAAATCTGCAATCTACAATCTTAAATTACAAAACGACTCTCTCGTACCCGGCCGGGATCACTCCCTCCACATCCGCGCCCTTGGCGATGAAACGGGAGACCAGCGCCTTGGCCTTTTTCTCGTCGACAAAGCCGAAGGTGACCGGTTCCCGGCCGGGGCGGGTGATGGTGACGGTCGGTTCGGCGTAGCAGTAGGTCATGCAGCCGGAGCGGAAAAATTCGATGGACGCGATGTTTTCCGCCGCCGCCGTCCGGCGCATGATGTCCAGCACCCGCTCGGCGCCGGCCGATATGCCGCAGGTGCCGCACGACACGTTGACCACGGTTTTCCCGTGGCGATCGGCTATTTTCGCCCGGGCGGAGTCGCGGCGGGCGGCCAGCGCGTTCTTGTCCGCGATTACGGCCATGGGAGCGGCCTCCTGGAAAAAGGGGAATGCTTTAGGACCCGCGCAGAAATAACGTGATTCCCGGGATGCGCGGGTGATTCGATACCGCAGTGCTTCTCGTGAAAAAATTAGTCAGCTTATTTTTGCGCGCATCCTTATTCGTCTTCGAACTGCGCCAATATGCCGGGTATCTGGGCGGGAGTGACTTTGCCGAAAACCAGATCGTCGACAACCATGACCGGCGCCATGGCGCAGCCGCCGACGCAACGCACCGTGTTGATGGAAAAGCGCCCGTCGGCCGTCACCTCGCCCACGTCGACGTGGAGGAAATCCTTTACCGAACTGAGCACCCGCTCGCCGCCCTTGACAAAGCACGCCGTCCCCTGGCAGATCGAAATCGGGTGGCGGCCGCGCGGCTCCATGGTGAAAAATGTGTAGAACGTGACTACTCCGTACACCTTGGCCAAGGGCACGCCCATTTCTTCCGCGACCAGAACCTGGACTTTTCGGGGGAGATAGCCGAACAGCTCCTGCGCCTTGTGGAGGACGTTGATGAGCTGATCCTCCTTGTCGGGCAAGGCGGCGATGAACTGTTTCAGTTCCTTGACTTTCGCCTCGGGGAGCGGGGGCGATTTGACGTTTCGGACGGCGGGAGTGGGCGTTTTCGCCATTTCCATGAGCGGACCTCCATTGCGAAGGTTGCAAATACCCCGTGGGAACGTGTCTCGAGGAAACCTCTAAAAACCTCAAGCTGTTCCGTCATCATTTATTGTACTTCACGGGCAAGACCCTTCGCATAAAGCTTGTATAAAAAACAGCGCCATCGCCGGTCCAAACCGGCGATGGCGTTGTTGTTTATGGCTGTACGCAATCGAGAGGGGCGCGTCAAAAAATATTTTACAATACGCTACTTCCCGTGTGCGCCCTTTTTTTTCAGCGCCAGGGCTGTTGTCCGACGACCGGCACGGGCTGCGGCTGCTGGATCACCGGCACCGGCCGGGTTTGGTCGTTGTGGTGGATGGCGCCGTCCAGCGCGTCGGCCAGCGCCTGCCCGAGCGCGTCGCCCATTTCGGCGCCGAGGTTGTAGCGATCCGCCTCGGGGTTGTCGTAGCCGTACGGATTGTCGTCGTAATGGTGGTGATGGTGGCGCGGGTTGATTTCGCGCGGCGGCGGGATGTCGCCGACGTGGGGAAGGCGGCCGAGATCGACGAGCGGGCCGTTGACGTGCGAGTAGCCGTCGTCGATGACGCCGACCAGCACCTTGTTGTCGCCGTAGACGTAGGGCTGCAATCGCAGGCGGTAATCGCGGCCCTGGTGGATGCGGATGTTCAGGCGCCTGCCGTTGTCGCCGAGGATGCGCCATTGGCCGTGATCGACGCGCATGGCGATGTCCTGCCGGGGGGGAAGCGGCGTGTGGACGCCGCCGGCATATATTTGGATGGTGCGGGCATGTTGATCGATTTTGACGCCATGGGGCACGGCGTCCTCGTTGGCGATGTCCAGTGTCGCCACTTTCAAGCCGTGAATGTCCATGGCGGCCGCCCAGGATCCCGCCGAAAGCGCCAGGCATGCGATAATGCACAGTCTTTTTTTCATGCGTTCCTCCCATTGTTCGAAAAATCGGATTGCGCCATCTGCCCGGAATGGGCCTTGACGAATGTATCCAAAACTAATTTATCCGGAATTGTCCACACGATTCATCATATCACCGATATGTTTGTTCGCAAGATGATCTTGGCGCGGCAATTCGACCCTGTTTGCCGGGGAGATTTTGAATCCGGGAAAACGGATGCGCCGAAGAGCAAATGATCGACACGATATTAAGGAAAAAACTCGCCAAGAAGTTTGCCGGCAAGTAAACCTGTTGTTCCGTAAGAAGTTGGTGCCGCGCCGGGAGAAAAACGCCGAGGAGGGTGGAAAAAAACTTGTAATTTCCGGAGAATTATTATTTATATAGCCTTTTCGGGATGGTTCGCTGGCCGGTCCGGCGAGGCATCGGTCAGGATTTGCATGTGCGGCGGCTGCGTATCGTGGCCGCCATTTCAGAAAAGTAAAGGTTTTAGAAGGGATTGTTATGAGCATGAGCCGCGACGAAATCAAGGAAAAGGTCATCGACATCACTTGCGACCAGCTGCAGGTCAGCCGCGAGCAGATCAAGGAAGAATCGGCCTTTGTCGAAGACCTTGGCGCCGACTCCCTCGATATCGCCGAACTGATCATGGAATTCGAGGACGAGTTCGATCTGGAAATTCCCGAAGACGAGCAGGGCATCCGCACCATCAGCGGCGCCATCGACTTCATCGCCGGCAAAATCAACAAATAATCGATTGCCGCGCGCATGCAGTGAAACTTGTATTGAATTGGTTAAGACCCGCCGCCGCCGGCTACGGCGAATGTCATGCCATCCGGGGCGGCGGAGGCTGCCGGAACCGGGGACGCGCAGGCGCCTCCCGGCCGGTGGCGGAAAAATGCGAAAGGAACTACGATGCCCGACGCGCACAAGCGCCGAGTCGTGATTACCGGAATGGGATGCATCACCCCGGTCGGCAACGACCTGGAAACAACCTGGAAATCGATCCTGGACGGCAAGTCCGGCGCCGATCTCCTGACGCTGGTCGACCGGGAACAGTTCGAAGTCAAGTTCGGCTGCGAGGTCAAAGGCTACGAAGCCGAGAAATGGATGGACGCGAAACTGGCCAAGCGCACCGACCGCTTTGTCCATTTCGCCCTCGGCGCCTCCAAGATGGCCATGGCCGACGCCGGCCTGAACCCGGGCGATTTCGTGCCCGAACGCGCCGGCGCGGTCTACGCCTCCGGCATCGGCGGCATACGGTCCATCGAGGAACAATACGAGCGCTACAAGCAAAAAGGTTCGAAGCGCGTCAGCCCCTTCACCATCCCCCTCCTCATGATCAACGACGCGCCGGGCCAGATGGCCATCGATCTGAACCTCAAAGGCCCCAACTACGCCACCGTCACCGCCTGCGCCAGTTCCACCCACGCCATCGGCCTCGCCATGCGCCATATCCAGTGGGACGAGGCGGACATCATCCTCACCGGCGGCTCGGAGGCGGGCATTTCGGTCCTCGGCCTCAGCGCCTTCATCAACATGGGCGCCCTGTCGAGCCGGAACGACGATTTCCTCCGCGCTTCCCGCCCGTTCGACAAGAACCGCGACGGCTTCGTCATGGGCGAAGGCAGCGGCACGCTGGTGCTGGAGGAGTTGGAGCACGCCAAAAAGCGGAACGCGAGGATTTACGCCGAGGTGCTGGGCTACGGTTTCACCGACGATGCCTTCCACATCACCGCGCCCGAGGAAACCGGCGACGGCGCCGCCCGCGGCCTGACGCAGGCTGTCGCCAATTCCGGCCTGAAGCTCGATGACATCGATTACATCAATGCCCACGGCACTTCCACCGAGTTCAACGACCGGACCGAATCCCGCGCCATCAACCGCGTGTTCGGCGCCCGCGCCAAACAGATTTCGGTGAGTTCGACCAAGGGCCACACCGGCCACCTGCTCGGAGCGGCCGGGGCGATAGAGGCGATCTTCACCTCCATGGCCATCAAGGAAGGCATTGTGCCGCCGACCATCAACTACGAGACGCCGGATCCGGAATGCGATCTCGACGTCACCCCGAACCAGCCGAAAAAGCGGGACATCCGCTACGCCTTGTCCAACAACCTCGGCTTCGGCGGGCACAACGCCACCCTGTGCCTGGGGAAATATACGGGGTAGCATGAGAGACGGCGCCGCCAAGGCGCCGTTTTCGTTTTTTCCAGTGGATTAAAACCGCCCGCCCTTTTACAATCGGCGGACGGCGTCACAATGCGGCGGGGAATGAGGACTTTTTTCCTCGTACCCGGCTGTCCGCCGCGACCGGCCCTGCGCCGGTTCGCTTGTTTTATGATGTATTTTTATGCCTTGACGAATCGTGCGAGTCAAGAAAACCCAAGAGGAGAGGAGATTAAGGACAATGATTGACTACTTCTTCACCGAAGAACAGCAGATGATGATCGAAACCGCCCGCGAAATCGGCGAAAAGAAAATCGTCCCGGTCCGCGCCGAGTACGACGAGGAACAGAAGTTTCCGCACGACGTGTTCAAGGCCATCGCCGACGCCGATCTCACTGGCGTCTACATCCCGGACGAATACGGCGGGTGCGCCGGCGACACCGGCATCATGAACATGTGCCTGGTCACCGAAGAGCTGTCCCGCTACTGCGGCGCCATCTCCCTCTCCTTCGCCGGCACCGCCCTCGGCACCCTCCCCATCATGATCGCCGGCGACGACGAGCAGAAGAAGAAATACCTGCCCCGCATCGCCAAAGGCACCCTGGCCGCCTTCGGCATCACCGAATCGGAAGCCGGTTCCGACGCCGCCAGCATGCGGACCGTCGCGGTCAAGGACGGCGACGACTACATCCTGAACGGCTCCAAGATGTTCATCACCAACGGCGGCGAAGCCGACATCTATTCCGTTTTCGCCATGACCGACAAGAAGAAAGGGGCCCGCGGCTGCTCCTGCTTCGTGCTGGAAAAAGGCATGAAAGGCGTCGATTTCGGCAAAAAAGAGGACAAGATGGGCATCCGCGCCTCCGCCACCCGCGAGCTCATCTTCCAGGACTGCCGCGTTCCCGCCGCCAACCGGCTCGGCAAGGAAGGCTCCGGCTTCATGACCGCCATGAAGACGTTCGACAATTCCCGCCCCGGCGTCGGCTCGCAGGCGTTGGGCATCGCCCAGGGCGCCCTCGACCTGGCCGTCGACTACGCCCGCCAGCGGAAACAGTTCGGCCGCCCGATCATCGCCAACCAGGGCCTGCAGTGGATGCTCGCCGACATGGCGATGCAGACTGAAGCCGCCCGCGCCCTCATCTACGCCACCGCCCGCTGGATCGACTCCGGCGCCAAGCGCCCGACCATGGCCTCCGCCATGTCGAAGTGCTTCGCCTCCGACGTCGCGATGAAAGTCACCATCGACGCCATCCAGGTCTTCGGCGGCGTCGGCTACACCAAGGAATACCCGATCGAAAAATACGCCCGCGACGCCAAGATCACCCAGATCTACGAAGGCACCAACCAGATCCAGCGCGACGAAATCGCCCTGGCCCTGATCAAGGAGGCCGCGCGCGGCTAGGAACGGTTGTGGATCACGGTTCAACACCGGAGCGATGGGACGGTATTTGAGGATGCCCTCTTGCCGCGCCGATGTTGAACCGTGATTTGTAAAAATCCGGTTTCATGTTCATGGCGGATATCACCACGCGCCGCGTAATTTCCGAAAGTTGCACGGAACGCGAAAATATAGGCCAGAGGAGCAAACAGTGAACATCGTCGTCTGCATCAAGCAAGTACCCGACACCACCAACGTCCGCATCGACCCGGTCACCAACACCCTGGTCCGCCAGGGCGTCGCATCCATCATCAACCCGTTCGACGCCTACGCCATCGAGGAAGGCGTGCGCATCAAGGAGCGCCTAGGCGAAGGCAAGGTCACGGTCGTGACCATGGGCCCGCCGCAGGCCGACGCCGCCCTCCGCGAAGCCATTTCCCTCGGCGTCGACGAGGCGGTCCTCCTCTCCAGCCGCGCCTTCGCCGGCGGCGACACCTGGTCCACCAGCCTGACCCTGGCGCTGGCCATGAAAAAGCTCAATCCCGACCTCGTCCTGTGCGGGAAGCAGGCCATCGACGGCGACACCGCCCAGGTCGGCCCCGGCATCTCCTGCCACCTCGACTGGCCGCAGGCGTGCTATGTCTCGAAAATCCGCGAAATCGCCAAGGGCAGGGCGGTGGTCGAATGCCTGATGGAAACCGGCAAGGAAGTGCTCGAAGTCAAGCTGCCCGCCGTCCTCACCGTCGTCAAGGAAATCAACGAGCCGCGCCTGCCGTCCCTCAAGGGCAAGATGCGGGCGAAAAAGGCGGAAATCATCGTCTGGGACGAAAAGAACATCGAGGCGGATCCGGAAAAGATCGGCCTCAAGGGCTCTCCCACCGCCGTCAACCGCACGTTCAGCCCGCCGCGCCGGGGCGGCGGCGAAATCATCCAGGCCGACTCCGCCTCCGACGCCGCCCGCATCATCATCGGCAAAATCAAGGAACTGCACATCGCCTGATCGCCCGCGGAACGGATCCCGAATCCACTTGAACAATCCCGGGCGAGTCCCGGCTCGCAAGAAGTCGAGTTTTCAAGGAAATCGGGCCAACCGCCGCCCGATTCCCTTGAAAATTGTGAGTGTTCGCGCTGCAATGAATCGGTTTTTCACTAGGTCGACTGAAACAGTCGAGTTGGCAAAAATTCCTGAAGAAAAAGGAATCCTGGAAACGTTAAAGGAAAGCAAGCGGCGGTTTGTTTGATTTCCTTTAAAAGTCCGCAAGAAGAAGGAATAGAGAAATGTCGGAAAATGCTCTCATCATCAACGCGGCGAAATGCGTGGGCTGCCAGATCTGCGTCAAAACCTGCCCGTTCGGCGCCCTCCAGATGTCCGGCAAGCTGGCGGTGGTGAACGCGTCGTGCACGTTCTGCGGCGCCTGCGTCCCGTCCTGCAAGTTCGGCGCCATAACCATGACCAAGGCCGAGAAGAAGGACGTCGTCAACCTGGCCGACTACAAGGGCGTCTGGGTGTTCGGCGAACAAATAGACGGCGTCGTCCAGGGCGTCGTGTTCGAACTCATCGGCAAGGGCCGGGAGCTGGCGGACAAGCTGGGCGTTCCGCTCTCCGTCCTCGTCCTCGGCCACGGCATGGACGAGGCCTGCAACGAGCTTCTGCAGTACCCGGTCGATCAGGTCATCCAGGTCGACGATGCGGAACTCAAGCACTATTCGAGCGAACCCTACGCCAAGGTCGTCTCCGATCTCATTGCCAAGCGGAAGCCGGAAATATTCCTGGCCGGCGCCACCGCCATCGGCCGCAGCTTCCTGGCCCGCGTCGCCGTCGAGGTCCACACCGGCCTGACCGCCGACTGCACCGGCCTCGACATCACGGACGAAAAGCTTCTGCTCCAGACCCGCCCCGCCTTCGGCGGCAACATCATGGCCTCGATTCTCTGCGCCAAGCACCGCCCGCAAATGTCCACCGTCCGCCACAAAGTCATGCAGGCGGCGAAAAAGGACGGCGGCCGGAACGGCAAACTGGAAAAGATCGGCGCCGACGGCAAGCTGCTGGCGTCCCGCACCAAGCGCATCGACTGGCTGCCGGAACTGATGGACACGGTCAACCTGGTCGACGCCGACATCATCGTCTCCGGCGGACGCGGCCTCGGGCGCCCGGAATCGTTCGGCATGATCGAGAAGCTGGCCAAACTGCTGGGCGCCGCCGTCGGTTCCTCCCGCGCGGCGGTCGACGCCGGCTGGATGCCGTACAGCCACCAGGTCGGCCAGACCGGCAAGACCGTCCAGCCGAAGCTGTACATCGCCTGCGGCATTTCCGGCGCGGTCCAGCATCTGGTCGGCATGTCGTCGGCCGACCGCATCATCGCCATCAACAAGGACAAGGACGCGCCCATCTTCTCCGTCGCCACCTGGGGCATAGTCGGCGACGTGTTCGAAGTGGTTCCGGCCATGATCCGCGAGTTGGGCGGGGAAGCGTGATACGGGAAACACGGGGTTTTGAACGCGAAAGGGACGCCATCGCGGCGTCCCTTTTTTCAAAGCCTCACAAATATGTTGACTGCCGAATGATTGCCTGTAAGATAACGATAGTAATAATAAAATGCCGTGAAAACGGCTTCGCCGTACTCGCCGAAAGGCTTGGCGGCACCTCCTGCGGCCTCTCTTCGAGTGGTCGCAGTGTATTTTAAAGAGATGGGGAACGCGATGAAGGCTTGCTATATCGATGAATCTGGATGTCCTAACGTTCTCCACCAAACAAGTAATCCGGATGTCACACCCATTTTTGTTGTGACCGCCGTTTTTTTCGATTTGGATGATTTGCCCGAAATTACTGGCGAATTTACTTTTTTGAAACAAAAGCATTTTTGGCCCAATGAATCTTGGCATAACTGCATGCATATGGTTTATAAAGGTTCAGAGATTCGGCGAGCGGCTCGGAGTGACTACAAACCTGATCAACAACGGAATATTCGTTTTCTCACAAGGGTCCTGAAGCTCCTCCATAAAAAAGGAGCAAAGGTCGTGTCGATGGTATACATAAAGGGCATTGGCAAGTCGTTCAACAGTGTTGCGGTTTATACCCAAAACAAAGTGGTTTCCGGCGGTTAAGTAATTACCTATGCTCGTCTTTTCCTCGCGGAAATGACCTGGAAGTTGAAGGTCAGTAGCGAGCGCAGGCTGTCGGCGAATTCATCCGACAGCCGTTCGAAAAACATA
>JAVBRW010000001.1:0-7272 GCA_031547475.1 Planctomycetota bacterium | reverse complement strand
AGAACTGGCCGATGGTCATCATGATTTCCCCGAACTTTTTGCCGTCCGTCAGCGTCGAATCGAGCGTGGTGTAGCGGGTCTGGCGGATTTCGTCCGCCATCTGCTGGTCCGTCACCTTTCTGCCCTCTTCGCCGTACCACTCCTGCCCGACGCGCTTCCACAGGCCGTGATCATTGTTGAGATCGGCCGCCGCACGATAATAGCAGTCGAGGAAGGCGAGGATGTCGGCGCGGCGTTCCTTCAATGTTTCGGGCTGCACGAAAACGGTGTCGGTCAAGGGGATGCCGAGGGAAGCGCCGAGATCGCTCAGGCGGACATAGCCCTGGCTGGCGATGAGGTTGGAATAGGGAGCGACGCAGGCGAGGAAATCGCCCTGGCCGGACACGAACGCCTGCATGGCCTGCGGGTGATCCATCGCCACCATGTTGAAATCCTCCGAAGTCAGGCCGAACGCTTCCGCATACTTGATGGCGTGGAAATGGGCCGAGGTCGAGAGTGGGCCGAGAATATTGGCGCCCTTGATTATCTTGGCGTCGCCGTAGAGGTTTTCGCGCGATCCCTTGATCTTGGTGATGGGATGATCCGGGCGCGCGTAGATGGCCTGGCCCTCCTTGGTGATCATGCCGTCGGCGACGTAGGTGAAGCTGCCGGTGGCGAGCCCGAACACGCTGGCCATGCCGCTCACCGCCACATCCATCTGCTTGGCCGACATCGCTTCGTTGATGGGCGCGCCGCTGGCGAAGACGATGACTTCGACGTCGAGCCCGGCGTCCTTGAAATACCCCGCCTTCTGCGCGTGCCGGACGGGAAGGCCGAGGACCAGGGCCATGGTCCCCACCTTCAACTTTTTCCCGGAGGGCTTGCCCGCTTCGCCTGCCCGGGCGAAGGAGGGAGCGAATTGAATGGCCAACAGGATTGCCAGAACGATGGAAAGGTGCTTTCTCATATGCTTCCTTTGCGTCGAGTTTTCAAGGAAATCGGGCCAACCGCCGCCCGATTTCCTTGAAAATTGTCTGTGTTTATACTACATTGGATTGTTTTTTCGCCAGGTCAACTAAAGCGACCGACTTGACAATAATTACCGACGAAAAAGGAACCCCGGAAACTTTAAAGGAAATCAAACGGCGGTTTGTTTGATTTTCTTTAAAAGTCCACTTTGCCGTAGAATGAAATAAACGCCCTATTTCCCGTGTTTCGCCTTCAGTTCCTTCAACAGCGAATCGTCCATGCTGGCTGCGATGTTGGGATAGTTTTCCGGCGGGATCATGCCCTGCTCCTTGAAGAACTCGCCGATGGTCAGCATGAATTGGCCGAACTTGTTGTCGGGCGTCAGGACCGAATCCAGGGTGTTGTATTTCTTCTGTTTTGTCTCGTAGCCCATCTGCTTTTCCGAAACCGCCTTGCCTTCCGCCGCGTACCATTCCATGCCGACCTTGGTCCACATCGCATGATCGTTGTTCAGCTCGGCGCAGGCGCGATAGTAGCAGTCGAGGAAGGCGATGAGATCGGCGCGGCATTCCTTCACCAAATTGCTTTGGACAAAGACGGCGTCCACCAGGTGGATGCCCTGGTTCACGCCGAGATCGCTGACCCGCACATAGCCTTCGTCGATGAGCTGGTTCGACCACGGCGTCGCCAGCGCGACCAGATCGCCCTGCCCGACCCGGAACGCCTGCTGCGCCTGCGAAAAGTCCATGGACACCATGTTGAAATCGTCGGGAGTGAGGCCAAGGGATTCGGCGTACTTGATGGCGCTCAGGTGGGCGGCGGTGGCGAGAGGGCCGAGAATGTTGACGCTCTTCACGGTCGCGGCGTTCCCGAGCACGCCTTCCTTCGGGCCTTTCGCCTTGGCGACCGGGCTGTCGGC
This sequence comes from Planctomycetota bacterium, assembly GCA_031547475.1. Lineage (GTDB taxonomy): Bacteria > Planctomycetota > SZUA-567 > SZUA-567 > SZUA-567 > JAJBSZ01. The sequence goes on along the minus strand of JAVBRW010000001.1, from coordinate 5,405 downwards.
GCGGGCGAAAATGGCTTCGCCCTCCATGACCCGAAGACCGTCGCCGATGTACTTGTACCTGCCGGTGGCGAGCCCGAACACGCTGGCCATGCCGCTGGCGGCGATGTCAAGCTGTCCGGCGGCCATGGCTTCGTTGATCGGCGCGCCGGTCGCCAGCACCACCACCTCGATGTCGAGGCCGGCGTCCTTGAAATACCCCATCTTCTCGGCGTAATGCACCGGAATGCCGACCGTCATCGCCATGGTGCCGACCCGCAGCTTCCTGCCGGTCGGCTTGTCGCCGGCCATGCCGGTTTGAGTCGCCGCCACGGCAAAAACCAGGAGCAACGCAAGCGCAAGTACTTTTCTCATAGCAATTCCTTTCCCTGTGGGAACATTGGCCAACCCCGAAGAAACCGCACGGCACTGCCCGCGCCGTCATTTTTTGGGAAGGTACGGTATCAGGCCCAATCGCTGGTATTGATCGATGGGCGCGTCGTTCATTTGCATCAGTTCGACCATTTTGCGGCACAGGCGTTCCTCGAGCGCCGGATCGTTGATCGGGTTTTTCTGCTCCGGATCCTTTTCGACATCGAAGACGGCGGTGCCGACCAGGGCGAACGGATTGATGACCTGCCCCTTCTGCGGCTCGTTCCGGGAAGGACAGGGAATTTTCAATGTCCAGCAGCCTTTGGAAAACTCGAACGGATCGGCCAGCCCGTGATCCATCGCCCGCAATTCGTCAAGCTGGTAGCGGCGCTCCATGCGCGTGGGCATGAGGGTATAGTTGAACTTGGGCAGGTTGTCGTCGTGCGCCGGACCGCGCATGTAGACGTATTTGCCGTCGGTCAGGTTGACGTGCGCGGCATGCATGCCGAACAGGACCGCGTCGTGCAATTTCTCGTCGTTCCTGACGATGTTCTTGAGCGGCAAGCCCTGCATATCCTTCGGGAGCGGCAGGCCGAAAAAGTCGAGAATGGTGGCGGGGATGTCGATGGTGGTGGCGAGGGATTGCCGGCGCTCGCCCTTTATACCGTAGCGCGGATCCCAGATGAAGAAGGGAGAGTGGGCGATTTCCTGGAAATAGGGAACATGCACCTTGGCCCAATTGTCATGCTCGCCAAGCAGGAAGCCGTGATCCGTGTTGACGATGAGCATGGTGTCTTTCCACAGATCCAACTCGTCCATCTTGTCGAGAACGCGCCCAAGGTTGTAGTCGCAGAACGACATGAGCGCGGTGTAATGGCTGCGGCACTCCTTCACCTGCTCCGGCGTCTCGGTGACGGCGGCGTAATCGGGCCAGTCGAATTGCGGGCCGTCGTAGCTGAAGTCCTTGTGGTACATTTCCCTGAACTCGGCCGGAGCGTAGAACGGTTCGTGCGGATCGAAACATTCGATCTGCAGGAACCAGTTGTCTTCCCTGTGGTTCACATCCATGAATTCGAGGCCGGACGAAACGCAGCGCCACTGCGGGAAATCCTCGATCTTCTGGATGGATTTCCGGTTGATCGTGTCGGTGCGGAGAAGATAGCAATCCCTGCCGATGCGGTTGCCGTAATCCGGCTCCTTCACCTCCGCCTTCCACGGATCCCCTTCCTGGCCGCGGTAATAGTCCCAGGTCGAATAGCGCGTGTGGTAATTGCAGCCGCCGTCTTCGAAATAATGGTAGTGATCCGTGGTGAGGTGGGAATAAATGCCGTTTTCCTTGAGAATCTCCGGCATGGAATCATCGTACGGTTCCAGCGGACCCCAACTGCGGTGCAGGAAATTCCACCGCCCGGTATGCAGCTCTTTTCGGGCCGGCATGCAGGGCATGCTGCCGACATAGAAGTTGTCGAACGTGACCGCCCGCTCGGCCAACCTTTTGAAATTGGGCGTACTGTACAAATCGCAACCATAGCTGGACAACATGTGGCGATTCAGCGAATCGAACATCAACATGATGGCTTTCATACCGTGTGAGCCTCCTTGGATAGAGTACGAGAACAGGGATAAAGACAGGTGACATACTAATAATATTAGCATGAACAGGCAAAGGCTTGTGAATTCGCGTTCCCTTTAGTATACTTCAAGGATTGCCAGTTTGTCAACTCCAATTACCATACAGATTAACGATAAACAATTCCCCCATTGACAATACCGCGCAATTCGAATAAAAACAGCAGGATACAGGTAGAATGAACACGTTTTTTCGGTAATTTTGCTAAATTTATTAGGAAATTTATTAGAGAAAGTTTGGAATTTTGTTTTGTCAGTCGCGCATCATTGAGTATTATTGCTAATAATGCACTCGTAATTATTTTCCGCGATTCCCAATGCGATGAACGGTGGACAGGGCCATGACTTCGAAAGCGATCAGAATAACCACCAACGATATCGCCAAAATGGCGGGCGTTTCCCAATCGACCGTTTCCCTGGTGCTGAACCGGAAAGCGAACAGCGGGATTTCCGCCGAAACGGAAAAGCGCGTGCTCGAAGCGGCGACAAAACTGGGCTACCTCCAACCCACCGAATCCATCAGCAGCGCCGAATTGAAACAGGACATTGCCATCATCGTCCCCGACATGATCAACCCGCATTTCGCCAATCTGCTGTCGTCCTTCTCCCGGAGCGCCTACGACTGCCAGCTGCAGATGATTGTCTGCAACACCCACCGGAGCGCGGCGCTGGAACGCGACCACGTTACGCGGCTCTTGGCGCACGGCATCGGCGGAATCCTCTACGTCTGCACCCCGACCTGCATGGATTTGATCGAAAAGGACGGCAATGTGCCGGTGGTTATCGTGGGCGAGACGGCGCAGGATTTGCACGTACCCATCATTTCGGCCGACAACTACCTGAGCGGGCGCCTGCTGGCCCAGCATTTGTACGATTTGGGACACAGGCACTTCGCCTATGTGACGCCGCCCATCAATTCCGTTTCCGTCCTGCGGCAGCAGAGGCTGGACGGCATCCGCGATTTTCTCCATGAAAACGGCGTGGACACCCTGCATGTTTATGAGCAGACCAGCTACATGGTCTGTTCGGACGATGCCTACGAAATCGCCATGGGAGAGATCCAAACGAAGCGCATCCTGGCCGAACACAAGGAAGTGACCGGCATCATCGGCCAGGGCGATCTGATTGCCTTCGGCATTTACAGCGCGCTGAAGTCGACGGGCCTGCGGATACCGGAGGACGTGTCGGTGGCCGCATTCGACAATATCGAGTACGGGAAACACATAACGCCGTCCCTCACCACCCTCGACACGAAAATCCTCATGCGCGGCAAATACGGGTTCGAGCACCTGGTGCGCTTGATGTCCGGCAACACCGAGGACGGGGCGGAACCGCTGTTCGTCACCTACCGGCCATCGGTCATCGTGCGCAACTCGACCGGGAATGCGCCAGCTCAATGACAAAATTCCTTTTCTTCACCGACATAGACGGCACGCTCCTGCGGGGAAACATGCCCATCCCCAAAAAGGTCAAAGCCGCGGCCAGACGCTTCGCCGACGCGGGCGGCATGCTCACGCTGTCGACCGGGCGCTCGCACATCTCCACCGAACGGATTGCGCGCGAGATGGACGTCGAACTGCCGTGCATTCTTTTCAGCGGCGCCATCCTCTACGATTTCCAAAACGGCGGCGTGGTTTCCGGCACGCCGCTCCCCCGCCCCGTCCTGGAAAAGCTGGCCGAACTTGCCGTCCGCTACCCGGAGTTCAGCGTGCAGGCCTATTCCGCGCGCCGGGCCTATCTGCTCCAAATGAACGAGGTGCTCCGAGACCGGGGGATACGGGAGGAAATCGAGCCCGGGATGTCGGCCATCGCCGATATCGGGGATCCGCTTTACAAGCTCGTCATGACTTGTTCCGACATCCCCAAACTGGAAGAGTGCGGCGCGACGCTGTTCGGCGATCCCGGATATCATTTCGCCTTCGCAAGCAGGCATTTTGTCGAAGTCGTCGCCGCCGGCGCCTGCAAGGGCTCGGCGGTGCGGACGCTGGCGGCAAAGCTGGGAGTGCCTTTGTCCAACACCTTCGCCGCCGGCGACGCGATGACCGATCTCCCTATGTTCCAGGTCTGCGGCCGCTCGTTCGCGGTCGAAGGATCGCCGCCGGCGTTGGTCGAGGTGAGCGATTACACTATTCCCCCCTGCGCCGAAGGCGGAATGGCGCAGGCGTTCGATACCGCAACCGCCCTTATGGCGCAGAGCGGGCAGTGAGACAACCGGCGGCCCGCATGCCCCGCCTGTTACGACTTTCTTTTTCAAACCGCTCCATTCCGCTCGCGGAAACGGGAGAACCTCACTCGCGCAGCCCAATTTGACCCTCCGGATTCCGGCGCGAACCGTTCGCGCTCCGAAAATCTGAAGGTGTGCCCGGAATCGAGGCGGTGCGCGCGCACTTCCTGCCGCATCGGCTCCGGGCGTGCTTTATTTGCCTAAAGCACAAACCGAAGCACAGCCGCGTTCATGCGCGGGCGATCGGGAAAATAAAAACAACCTCCAAAAAGGCCGTGCGCCGCGGCCCGCCGCGTCATGGCGCCGGCTTCGCGCAGCGCGGCGGGAGCCGCTTGTGGAACAAGCGTTCGACCAGCTGCCGGCGCGACGCTTCGGCATGCTCGCCGGCGCAGAGAAAGGCGGCTTTGACATCCTTTCCCCGGATTGCCTCGACGATGCGGATATGATCGGGGTAGCCGTCATCGATGCCGAAATACTGATTGGATTTTTCCACATGGAAGCGGATCAGCTCGGTGAGGATATGCATGGTGCGGGCGATGAACGAATTGTGCGCGGCAACGCCGATCCTGGCGTGCAGGGCGTGGTCGCACTCCGAATATTCCCGGTACCGGCGCTTGTGGTGGTGGGATTCCAGCCTTTCCAGCAATGCGTCCATTTCGGCCAAATCCTCGGGCGTGGCGCGCTGGGCGGCGTATTCGGCGGCCAGCGCGTCGATATCCCGCCTGAATTCGAAAAACTCGACGAGGGCGGACGGCTTCATGGGCAAATCGCCCAAAAGAACGTTCAGGCCGAGAGCGGGCGTGCTTTCCGCCTGCAGGTACTAGCCGCCGCCGGGACGCGACTTGATCAGCCCCAGCGCCTGCAGGCGCTGCAACGCCGCCCGCACCGTGCCCCGGCTCACGCCGAATTCGGCGCACAGCTCGCTTTCGCTCGGCAGCCTGCCGCCGACATCGTATTCGTCGTTGTATATGCGCCCGATTATTTCCTCGAAAATCCTTTCGGAAGCGCTGATCGTCTCGGCCAAAACATTCTCCCGCACAACAGTCGACCAGAGGTTTACACCGAATTATCCCGGCACAAGATCCCGTTTTTCGCCCGGGTCGGCGTTTTTGACGCCGGGATGACGTTTGAGGTGTGCGCGTGGGAGGCGGGCCGGCGTCGGGGGGACGGGGCCGGTTCGGCGCGCGCACCCCAGAAAGCATAA
>JAVBRW010000305.1:0-17097 GCA_031547475.1 Planctomycetota bacterium | reverse complement strand
TTGTGCCGGGATAATTCGGTCTAAACAATCGCTATACCTGAAACCCGACGTAACATTTACAATATCGGAATCAATAAAGGCGAGAGTTGCTTTTCTGGGTATCGGGTCGGTATAATGAAACGGGGAAAAATTCGACTCTTGACGAAAGGCACATATGCGCGCGATATTTTCGGCAATGCTCCTGACCACCTTGTTGATGGCGGGCGTGGCGGCGGCGGAACGGAGTTCGTTTGTGGACGGCGTCATGTCGGTGGAAGTGCCGGACGGCTGGACCGCGCGGATGGATGAGCGGCAGTTGGCGCTGTCGGTCGTGCATCCTTCCTCCCGGGCGACCCGGATGGTGTTTTCGACGCCCAATGTCAACGTGAACGGCGATCCGGCTGTCCTGTTCGGCAGGAACATGGATTTGATGCACATGTTTTTCGGCGACGAGTTCGTTCCGGGCGTTATCGACAAGAACGCCGAAATGGGCGGAAAGAAGGGCATAGCCACAACGTTCAAGGCCGCCCGCCACAACGCCGAATTCAGCGGCCGCATCTTCTCCTTCGCCGTCGCCGGCGGGGTCGTCCTGGCGCTGGACATGTGCCTGGCGGGCGAATACGAAGCCAACAAGGGCGCGTTCGACGCAATGCTCGCCTCGTTCACAGTCGACGCGCAGGCGATGAAAGCCAATGCCGAACTGGTCCAGGATATTTCCGACTCGGCGGACGAGCTGTACGAGGATTTGGTCGAGGATATGGAAGCGCGCGAACTCGGCGACGGCGGAGCCGATTTCGAGGAAGAAGAAACCGATGTCGAATGATATGCCGAAACCACTGGGGACCGAAGTCAAGCCAAGCGGAAGGGGAAGTAAATTGGCCTTGATCGGAGGCGTCTGCATGGTTATCGCCTCCTTGGGCCAGTACATGTCGGTTCGGGAAAAAGAGGAGGGCGAGATCCGCTTCCGCGAATTGCATGAACATATTCTTGCTCTTCCCGATGTCCCCAATGCATTCAAAGAACGGGTGCGCAGATTGCAAACATTGCGCGACTCCGCCGGAACTGAAAAAGAACGCCGGCAATACCAGAAACAATTGGATCAACTTTTCATCAAAGAAGGCGGTCCCATCCTGGAAAAGCTCCTCACCGACAGTAAATTGCCACAACGTACCCAATGAAGACAAATACAAAACGCAGCCCGGCCACTCGGCCGGGCTGCGTTTTGTCGGCATATGCCGTTTCAAACCACGATGTTGATTTTTCTCATATATGCCCGCGTGCTGGTTTTTCCATCGCGCTGGTATTGTTCGGGAGCGTCCTTGGCTTGTTCCTCGCGCTCCCGCATCTCCTGCTGTTCTTCCTCTTCTTCCTCCCGGCGTTTTTTCCTGCCTTCCTTTTCGCGTTCCGCGTCGGGACGAATACCGTGCTCTTCCTTTTGCTTTGTCTGAATGACCACCTGATCCCGCTGGCGGTTGTCCTCCCGCTGCGCGGCGACCTGTCCAATTTCCAAACTGCGCTGAACATCGTCGCCCCTGGTCTGCGTTTGCTGAACCAGGCTGGTTTTCACCATATTGTCGTGTATTATTCCTACACTCATTGCCAGTCTCCATACCGGCATACCCGACACGCAATTCTTTGCCACCTTCATTATATTTAACGGTCGCACCCTGCGCAACCTTTAGCCGATAATTTCGACCTTTTCCCATTATAACTGTCATACATTCAGCGTGTTGTCGTGAAAATACTTCAATATTCCGGGCAGGCGGCCATGGCGCATCCATGGGGCGTCCCATAATAATCGCGATTAAAGGATAAAGACCGCGTTCCGGCGTCCGCTAATGCATTAGGCGCCCCTCAATTCGCCGCCGGGAATGCAACGGACAGCATTCCGATCAACCGAATCGGCAGTCAAGGAGGAAGCAATGGCCATCAATGCGTCCAGCGCGTTCGCCACCCAATTGTTCGACTCCATTTTCGGGAAACGGCCTGGATTCAATTTCGGCATGTTCCGACGATCGACATACCGATATTCCTCGATTAACCTGTCCGATTCGTATACAAGTAATTCAAACACGCAATTAATCCAAAGCGTGGTCAAAAAAATGCAGACAGCCATTTCCTCCAGCTCGCCCTCCTCTTCCGCCGCCAGCCGCGTCCGCCTGACCGGCGGCGCCACAGTGGAAAACCCGGTCGCAGCCCCAACCAGGCAGGAAATCGAGCAGGCGGTGAAAGACGCCGGCGGCGAGGAAGCGCTGAACAAATGGCTGGTCGACGGCAAAACCAAGGTCAATGTCAACGGCAACAAGATGGTCGTCCAGGTCAAACAGGCGGCCGAACCCGCCGCCCAACCGGCCACGGTCGAGGAGGCGCGCAACCGGGCGGCGAAAAGCCTGCAGCGCTTCGGAATGGACGCGTCCGTCCTCGACAAGGAATCCGTCGATCTGATCCGGCAGGATTTGCAGACGGCGGCCGCCGCCGCGTCGAAGGAAAGCCCTGCCGTTTCCCTCGCCATCGAATACGCCCTGGAGGACGCCTTCGCCAGCCTGAACGCGTGGGACGCCGCCGCCCGGGGCGTGCCCGACGCCGCCGCCGAGTACGAGAAACAGCGGGCGACCAACAAACAGCAGGCGGACAGCATTGTCGGCCAGCTCGCCCTGGACGGCGGCGCCGCCTGGGGCATCGAATCCATCGGCGAGGATTTGGCCGTGTTCGGCATGGACTTCACCGCCATGCAGGAAAACCCCTACGATTTGGCCGAGACCATCCGAACCCAATCGAAGGAAATGCTGAACGATCTCCATGCCCGCTACAACGGCACCGAAACGGAATACATCAAGGAACGCAACCGCATCACCGGCGCCAGCGCCCGCCTGATCAACGGCCTCGAAGGCTCGGCCGTGTTCACCATGGCCTCGGCCTCCGCGTCGGTCGAGTTTTCGCAAGCCAAAGTCAACGTCTCGGTCAACGGCGCCCGCCTCGACGCATCCTCCATCATCGCGGTCGGCAATGTCATCGTCGATCCGCTGGTCTTCGACATGAACGGCGACGGCATCGATCTCAGCGCGGCGGAAGAGGGCGTGTTGTTCGACATGGACGGCGACGGCAACCGGACCGGCACCGGGTTCATCAGGGGGGACGACGCCCTCCTGTTCCTCGATCAGCAGGGCGACGGCATTGTCCACGACGGCCGCCAGCTTTTCGGCAATGCCGACGGTTTCGCCAACGGGTTCGAAATGCTCCGCCAGTACGACGAAAACGGCGATGGCGCGATCGACGAGAACGACGCCATCTACGACCAACTCATGCTGTGGCAGGAAAAAACCGTCGACGGCGTGTGCGAACGGGAAGAGACCGCGACGCTCCGCGAAGCAGGCATCAAATCCATCAACCTCGGCTACCAGAACGTCCGGGAAGACGATGGCAAAGGCAATCTCGTCGGCCAGACCGGCTCGTTCACCCGCCAGGACGAAAGCGTTGGCCGGGCGGCCGACGTCTGGCTGCGGGGCGGCAACATTGCCAAACCGGGTGGCAATAAATGAAAATCGATTTTATGATGATTGGCAACACGGGGAAATGGCTCCCGCCATTTCCCCGTGTTGCATTTATTCAAGTCGTATGCGAGAATTACAGCCTGTCCCCGGAAAGACCGCGACATATATTTGTAATACGGGGAGCGGCAAAATACACCCAATGGATGAACGGAGCATTTCATGGATAAAGCGAAAGGAATGAAAATACAAATCAGGCGGGACGGCCCGTACGAAGTGTCCGGCAATGTCCCTCTGCGGCAAGCCATCATCAAATCCGATCCGGACGGCATGGCGGTTGCATGGGAGTCCGGCCAGTCCTACCAGCCCGACGAAGAGCCGTACAAGCTATGCCGCTGCGGCCATTCGCGCAATAAGCCGTATTGCGACGGCACCCACGAGGACACCTGCTTCTGCGGTCACGAGCACGCGGACCGGCCGCCCTACGAAAGCAGCGCCGAATTGATCGAAGGCCCCACCATAAACCTCCTGGACGACGAATCGCTGTGCGCCGGCGCCCGCTTCTGCGATTTGGGCGAGACGATCTGGGGCTATGTCGAAAAATCGGACGATCCGCAATGCCGGCAACACGCCATCGAGGAGGCATGCAATTGCCCCTCCGGCCGCCTGACCATCGTCGAACACGACGGTACCGCCCACGAACCCGTTCTCAAGCCGGCCATCGGCCTGCAAGAGGATCCCGCCGCCAATTGCCGGGGTCCCCTCCTCGTCACCGGCGGCATAGAAATCGTCGGCTGCAACGACGAAGCGTTCGAAATCCGCAACCGCGTCGCCCTCTGCCGCTGCGGCGAATCGAATAACCAGCCGTTCTGCGACAGCACCCACCTCAATTGCCCGCACATGCAGGGCCTTGACTGAGATTCTACAGATTGATCGCACGGCTGTTGCGGGTGCGGTTCCCACAACAATCGCGTAGCGGGATTGGTCCGATCTCCGCGCAACCCAAAGATTTTTGCCAAACATCCAACGCAACAATGACAGTACTAAGTAAGGATGGGGATTTGCCCCCTTTGGAGGAGATGCTGCATGGAAACATTCGAAGTGCTGTACCGCCGACTGTTTTTAGCCTCAGCCCAAAGCAGAACAAAAGAGGAATTGGCGCGCCTTGCCGCCAGCAATTACGACAGAAGCCAGCTCGACTGCCTGTTCCACCCCGAACGCCATCGCGTGGATTGGCGATTCGACGATTGCGACCGCGATCAATTGTCCAAGGATTCCGTCGCCATGCTCGAAGGGTTGCATGGGAAAAAGGAGCTGGCGTATGCGCTGATCGCGCCCGCCTTTCTCGGTCAATTCGGGGTCGAGGCGACGCCAGGAAAGGTTAGAAGCGCGTTCAAGCGCATGGGATTCGACGGCATGATCGAAGTGGCGGTGTTCGCGGACATATTGACGTTGAAGGAAGCGTTCGAGTTCGACCGGAACATTGTCAGCGAAAGCGATTACCAGTTGACCAGTTGCTGCTGCCCCATGTGGATTGCCATGATCCGGAAAGTATACGGCCAGCTCATGCCCCACGTGCCGGCGGCGGTGTCGCCGATGATCGCGTGCGGGCGAACCATCAAGCACTTGCATCCCGAAGCGGTTACCGTCTTTGTCGGCCCCTGCGTCGCCAAAAAAGCGGAAGCGCGGGAACCGGATCTGAGGGGCGCGGTCGATTACGTGCTCACTTTCCAGGAAATGCGCGACATTTTCGCCGCGCTCGGCATCGATCCCGTAACCATGGAGGAAAGCGAAAAAGAGTTTTCCTCCCGGGCCGGCCGCATCTACGCCCGCGCCGGCGGCGTCAGCGAAGCGGTGGAAAACACCCTGAACCGCATCAACCCGGACAGGGAAATCGCCATCCGGACGCACAAGGCGGACGGCGTGCCCGCCTGCCGGCAATTGCTGAACGATTTGCTGGCCGGCAAGACGAAAGCCAATTTTTTCGAGGGCATGGGCTGTGTCGGCGGCTGCGTCGGAGGCCCGAAAGTGCTGGTTGACAAGAATGCGGCAAAGAACAGTGTCGATCACTACGGCGACGCCGCCGTCTACCCGACGCCGTTGGACAACCCGTACGTAATCGATCTGCTGCGCCGGCTCGGCTTCGACACGCCGGACAAACTGCTGGAGCGGAGCGAAATTTTTACCAGAACGTTTTAGAGGTTCCCTGAAAAGACCACGAGGAACTCTTTCCGAAAAATGCTTGAAAGGAAAATACAATGTTTACAAACAAAACAGTCATAGCTCTCGCACTTACCCTTTTCCTCTCCTGCGCCGTCCCGGCGGGTGAAAGCGGTAACGGCATGGCCCACGGCGCGCCCGCCAAGGATGACCAAAAGACAGCCCATGAAATGTGGGGCATGTCCCCCGATCTATGGGATTCCCCCGCCGATGCCTCCTTTTTGTCCGCCATGATTGTCCATCACGAAGCGGCGCTGGAAATGGCCAAGGCGGTGGTGGACACGACCAAGGATCCGTCGGTCGAGAAGTGGGCGGAGGCAATACTCGCGACCCAACAAAAAGAAATCGATCAGATGCAGTCCCTGCTTGGCGAACTGAAAATGAAGGATGACGACGCGGCGGAGATCATGGGGATTGAAATGAAGGAAATGCTGGAGCTCCGCATGTCAGACAATCCGGACGTCAATTTCGTCATGACCATGATTCCCCACCACGCCAGCGCGATCGACATGTCGCTTCCTCCCCTGGTGATGAGCAAAAATGTCCGGATCCGCACTCTGGCGAGCGACATTATCGTGGCGCAGACCAAGGAAATACTCGAATTTCGGAATTGGCTGGATCAGAACCACTGAAACGGTGATTTGCTTTTACAGGCGATCAGTCATGATAAAGGGAACTTTGGAGGAAATCGGGCAAACCGCCGCCCGATTTCCTCCAAAGTTATAACTACTTACGAAGCAATGTGTTGATTTTTCGTCAGGTCGGGTGATTCCGTCGACCTCGCAATAAATCCAGACGAAAAATGGAAGCCCAAGAAACTTTGGAGAAAGTCAAACGGCGGTATGTTTGATTTTCTCCAAAAGTCCACCTAAACGGAACCGGAGCTTTTCCCGCGCTTCCCTCCCCCCCCAGTTCCCGCCATCCAAGACCATCTGCCGAAATCGCTCCCCCTCCCACCTCCCAACAATCCTTTCCCCCGGAAGGTAGGAAAGCATTGAGAAAGTGGGGAGAATGCCGTTCCCAATACTTATTCGATGCAACACCTTTCCCAATCAAGCATTGCATATCCGATCATTGCCATTTTCAAAAATCGCGAATTTAAAACTTGACTAAGCCGTTTCCTGTTGTATCTTTAATGTTGTATACGAGATTAAAGATACAATATTGCTTATCACCTCATTTGCGCGGCTGCCGGAAATTGCATACAAGCGGCCTTCCCTGGCACAAAATCGATAACATACTCATATATAATAGTTAGCGGCAATCTACTTGATTGGAACCGGATGCGACCCGATAGTCCGGATTTTGTCAACTTTGGGGATCGATGCAACTATGGAGGAAGATGTATGAGTCCGGCTGTCATAACTCTGTCATTTCTGTTTTTTGCCATCATCATGTTTGTCTGGGAAAAAATTCCCCTTGCCATCACCGCGCTCATCGTCTGCATCGGTCTCATCCTGACCAAAGTGCTGCCGCCCAAGGACGCGTTCGCCGGGTTCGTCAACTCGAACGTCATCCTGTTCGTCGCCATGTTCGTCGTCGGCGGCGCATTGTTCGAGACCGGCATGGCCAACAAGATTGGCGGCCTGGTCACCAACTTCGCCAAGTCGGAGCGCCAGCTCATCGTCGCCGTCATGATCATCACCGGCCTCATGTCCGGCGTCCTGTCCAACACCGGGACGGCGGCGGTGCTTATCCCCGTCGTCATCGGCATTGCCGCCAAATCCGGTTTTTCCCGCTCGCGCCTTCTCATGCCCCTGGTGTTCGCCGCCGCCATGGGCGGCAATCTCACCCTGATTGGCGCTCCCGGCAACATGATCGCCCAGTCCGCGCTGCAAAGCCTCAACCTCAAATTCGGCTTTTTCGAATACGGGCTGATCGGCTTGCCCATCCTGGCCGCCGGCATTCTCTACTTCGCCCTGTTCGGGTACAAGTTCCTGCCCAACACGCACCCCAAGGATGACGGCGCCTTTCAGGAAGGGCAGGATTACAGCCATGTGCCGCAATGGAAGCAGACGATGTCGCTTGTCATCCTGGTGGCATCCCTTCTGGCCATGATTTTCGAGGACGCCATCGGCGTTCCCCTCTATGTCAGCGGTTGCGTCGGCGCCATCGTCCTTATCCTCACCGGCGTCATCAGCGAAAAGGACGCGTACAAATCCATCGACCTGCAGGTCATCTTCCTGTTCGGCGGCACCCTTGCCCTAGCGGCGGCGCTCGAAAAGACCGGCGCCGGCAAAATGCTGGCCGACTACGCCATCGGCACGCTCGGCGAACACGCCTCCCCGTTCGCCCTGCTGGTCGTCGTCTTCCTCATCTCCGCCATCCTGACCAATTTCATGTCCAACACCGCCACCACCGCGCTCCTCGTCCCCATCAGCCTGTCCATCGCCACCGGCATGGGCGCCGATCCCCGCGCCGTCCTCATGGCGACCGTCATCGGCGGCTCCTGCGCCTACGCCACTCCCATCGGCATGCCGGCCAACACCATGGTGCTCCGCGCCGGCGGCTACCGCTTCATGGACTACGTCAAGGCGGGCATGCCGCTGATTGTGTGTTCGACCATTGTCAGCCTTATTCTTCTGCCCATCCTGTTCCCCTTCTTCCCCAATAAATGACTGGAGGCACAATCATGAACAAAGAAGCGCAAGTCAAGAAAATGACCGAAGCGATGAGCGCGTTCACCGCTCTGGTGGGCAGGAAACTGCCCGACGACGTCGAGGCCAAGCTGGCCGAGCTCCGCGCCAAGGAAACCGGCGCGCTGTCCAAAACCATCTACGACGCGATGGCCGAAAACCAGCGGCTGGCGGAAAATCTGAACCGCCCCTGCTGCCAGGACACCGGCGTCCTCCAGTACTGGATCAAGTGCGGCGCCCATTTCCCGCTCCTGGGAGAACTGGGCGGAATACTCAAGAACGCGGTGATCGACGCCACCATCAAGGCGCCTTTGCGCCACAACAGCGTGGAAACGTTCGACGAGTACAATACCGGCAAAAACGTCGGCAAGGGAACCCCGACCCTGTTCTGGGACATAGCCCCGGACCGCGACGATGTCGAAATCTACACCTACATGGCGGGCGGCGGCTGCACGCTGCCGGGCAAGGCGATGGTCTTGATGCCCGGCGCCGGCTACGAAGGCGTCACCGAGTTCGTCCTGGACGTGATGACCAGCTACGGCGTCAACGCCTGCCCTCCCCTTCTGGTCGGCGTCGGCGTCGCCACCAGCGTCGAAACGGCGGCCCTGCTGTCGAAAAAAGCGCTCATGCGCCCCATTGGGAGCCATAGCGACAACGAGCGGGCGGCCAAGCTGGAAAAGCTTCTCGAGGACGGCATCAACGCCATCGGCATCGGCCCCCAGGGCATGGGCGGCACTATGTCGGTCATGGGCGTCAACATCGAAAACACCGCCCGCCATCCCTCCACCATCGGCGTCGCGGTCAACGTGGGCTGCTGGAGCCACCGCCGCGGGCTTATCGCGTTCGACAAAGATCTGAACCACACCATCAAATCCCACAAGGAGGCCAAACTGTGAGCGAGAAGAAGATCCTGACCACCCCCATTTCCTCCGAGGATTTGGAAGGCATTGAAATCGGCGACATCATCTACCTGACCGGCCACATCGTCACCTGCCGCGACGTCGCCCACCGCCGCCTCATCGAAGGCGGGCGCGAACTGCCGGTGAATGTCCGGGGCGGCGCCATTATCCACGCCGGCCCGATTGTCCGTCCCATCGCGAACGACAAGTACGAAATGGTCGCCATCGGCCCGACGACCAGCATGCGGATGGAAAAATTCGAAAAGGAATTCGTCGGGCACACAGGCGTGAAGCTCATCGTCGGCAAGGGCGGCATGGGCCCGAACACCGAGGCGGGCTGCCGCGAGTTCAAGGCGCTCCATGTCGTGTTCCCCGCCGGCTGCGCCGTGCTGGCCGCCACCCAGGTCGAGGAGATCGAGGACGCGCAGTGGAAGGATCTCGGCATGCCGGAAACGCTGTGGGTCTGCCGCGTCAGGGAGTTCGGCCCCCTCATCGTCTCCATCGACACCAAGGGCAACAATCTCTTCGAAAACAACAAAAAGGAATTCAACAGGAAAAAGGCGACGGTGCGCGACGAAATTTGCAAGCAGGTCGGTTTTATCAAGTGAATTCACGTGAATGGTACTGCGCAATCAGGGCGAATGCGAGCGCATTCGCCCTGATTTTCAAATAGCCCGGAAAGAACCATCCCCCATTCTTTCCACGCCCAATTTATCCAGAAAATCATCTTCGTCGAATCGCTTCGCCTGCAAAAATTGGGAATGAATGGGCAGCGATTCCAGATCGGCGCGAAGAATTTTGTGCGTATTGAATATTTTGGAAAACATCCAGTTCATCAGCCCGCTATTGAGCAAATCGCCGACAATGCGCATTTTGACCGGAAAATCGGCGTTGGGGATCAGGATATTGGCGCTGTTCAAAAAAAAGCGTTGGGACGAGTCGTGGAAAAAGGACAATCGGGATGAAATGAATTTGTACACCAATTTTTCCCTGGCGGTATAAAGCTCCAGCGGCGCCACCTGCTGATACAGGGAGGTGTCGGAAGGAATAAAGCAGGTCGGATCGGCAAGCCCGGTTTTCGTGATGTCGGCGCCCTTGAAAACCGGGATCAAACCGGGCGCGGGCTTGTTCTTGACGAACTTTGCATTGCATCCGGTGACAATGCCCAGCGCCCATTTCGCATTATTTTTCAACGTGACATGGGGAAGGGAAAAAACGTGCGCAATTGTGTCCGCGTCCTCCTGCGAACAATAGAGATTGAATATCGATTTCGGATTGTTCGAAAACGATGATGCGGTTCGCTTGAATAGAGCATTCTTGCTCTCACAGACAATGAATTTCTTGCCGGTATTTTCTCTTTTCCTGAGAATTATCGCCTGCGCCTTGGATATCAATCGTCCAAACGGCTTGCCGAAATCGATAATCCTGTCGATTTCATGGCGCAACGCTTGCATCCTGGCGTTCTCATGGGAGGAAATGTTGAAAAATGCTTCGGGAAGAAGCAGGCCCAGTCTTCCGCCATCCGCCAATACGTTCAGGCAGGCAAAGAAGAACAGCGAGCAGGTGTCCATGCTTGCACCGGCGGAAAGCCGGCGCCCGATTGCCTCGCGTTCCTTCTTGTCGATTTTTTTGCCCCAGGGCGGGTTGGTATAAATATGGTCGAATTTTCTTGCGCCGAAGATGTTCGCGGCTTTCAGAAAGTCGGCATTGACTATGTTGTCGCCGGCAAAACCGGTCGCGTGAAAAATCCGTCTCCGGGTCAACTCCACGGCTACCGGATCGGTATCGAAAGCGTAAATATTTTCCGGCTTGAAGCCAAGCGACAAAGCGCGCGCGATAAAATTGCCGGATCCGCAACACGGATCGCAAAAGGTCGCGGTTTCAATGTTTTCGACATTGCCGATCAATAGTTCATCGATAATGGCGCCGGGCGTATAATAAACCCCTTCCTTGTTGCGGTAGGAATCCGATAGCCCCATTTCGTATTCAGCGCCAATAAGGGCATAATCGCTTGGGCGATTCGCGATTTTTTCCAGGTAAAAAGACGTTATTTCATCATGGTCGTGGTTATCCTTGAGCGATTTGTTGGCTCTTTGCTTCAGCTTCAGCTTACCCGCAAATTCGCTCCCGAACCGCTCCAGAGAATCTATCGCAACCATTCCCCTTCCCGCCGAAGTCAGATATCCCGTTTTGATCCAGTTCCTTATGGTGGCGGAGGAAACTCCGGCAAGCGATGCGGAGTCCTCGATACTCATCGCCTTGGCTTGCTCCCCGCCAAGGAGACGCAACACCGCTTCGTCCTGCATTATCTTTCTCCCTCCTGCCTGCACCATATCGCCATTTTAAGCCGCCGTCAGGTTTTCGTAAATGGAATCACCTAAATTCCTCTCCGAAATCTTCGGAAATCAACCTAATTCGAAAATAAACGCATTACGCTTTTTATTGAATAGGACAAATCGAATTAAACGACAGTGATAATTTAAAGAGTTTCTATAAAACAGATACGGCATCGTACACTGCATAAAGCTAATAATTTGTCGCACTGTCGGCTAAACCACCCGTTTGCGGATTGCGGCGACATCCGATTGAAACACCGCCGCAGATGAATAGAGAGGCAGTGCTCGCTTGGCGCACAGAGGAGGAATAGCGGCATGTCCGAGAACATCAGCAACTACGCGAATTTGCTCAAAACCAGAAGGATACTTTATGTTCCCATATGTGTTTTTCTCGAAAAGCTGACAACCCTGTACGGCTATCTCGCGCGTCTGGCAAACGAGGATAGGCGGAAAAAGGAAAGAATGAGCGAACTGCCCGATCTGCTCATGCGCTTCCTGAGCGATTTAATCAGCACTTCACAAGCGTACGATTCGGGGCGGGTGAATTTTTTCGCGGGAGACTGGAGGAGTGTCCGTGACAGGGCGGACAAGGTGATGTACAACCTCTTGATAATACTGCGGAGATTCTCCGCGCAGGATTCCGGACCGGCGAACTGCCACATTTCCGATATTGCCGCCGCCCTGGCAAGCGAGTGGGAAATTCTTCATGAAACGATCGACGGAAAACCGGGCTTCGGCAACACCCTCGCCGACAATGCCAAAATTCGCTATTTTTGCAGCGCCCGCGCCGGCACTTGGCAAAATACCAGCGCAACGATAATTCAGGCGTTGGATGAGCAGGCACATTACGATTCGCCCGACACCTACCTTATCCTTCTTTGCTATAACCGCGTCAAAACAAGGTTTGTGCGCCAGATCGAACTGCTTGAGCACAAAAACAAGGAAAGAAGCGTGTTCAACCCGGACAGGATCGTCTGCGCATACGAGGCGAATGTCAACCGCTCCTGCCCCACCTGCATGGTTTTCTGCGGGGAAATGCACAAAGCCCCGCAACAGCGCACCCGCAAAGATACGCAACTTCATTGCATCGAATCCTGAGCGGCGCCGCACTCGCCAATCAATTGCGCGACCTGCCCCAAGTCCCGGCGAAACGCGCCGACCCCGCCCGGCATTGTCGCGCGCAATGCGCCCAATGCCCGGCGGGGCCGATTTGCGGTTCACTTGATTCCCATCCTACCTATCGAACGAATCGTAGCGCAAATCCATGCCCGGCATGAACCAGTCGCTGTTCCGCAAGGAATCGACCTTGAACACCGCCATTTCGTTGGTGCCGGAATGGTAGATGACTTTCCGGCCCATGCTGCCGCCGACATCCTCCGACACCACCGGAACGCGAAGCTGCTCCAACACCGTCCGAGCCAGCCGGATGTTCTGGAGCCCGAGATTGTCGTCGTTGAAAACCTTGCACTCCGCGCCGCCGATAATCTGCGCCACCATCCCCTGGCGGTTGGCGCCCATTTCCAACAGCATGCGGAACAAGGCGCGAATGCCGATGTTGCCGTACTGGGCGGTCATGTCCTCGCGCTTTTCCGTCTTCGGAAACACGAACTGGTTCATGCCGCCAAAACAATTGTCCCGGTCGAAAAAAGTCACAGCCACGCAATTCCCCAAAACCGCCCGGATGACGCTTGCTTCGTGGTTCGCCATCGCGTATCCCGGTTTGAGGAAAAATTGGGTAGGCAGATAGTCCTGTTCTTCCATCATATAATTCCCCTATTATATTCATGACGAAGCATTTATATTGTATTGAAATACAATGGGAGCCAACCCAGCAGGAAGTTGTCCCATCCTTATTTATTATTATCGGCCCCAAACGGATTCGACCTTGAGTATTTTCAAAAAAAACCGCTCCGGCGGACGCAAACGGCCGATAAAAGAAAAAGAATAATCCGGTTTCGCGCCGGAATGCGTAGCATCGGACGCGACTGTGTCAATAGGCATTTTGGTGCATTTTTTAGTAAAACGGGTATTCAATGGCACATCTACACGCAAAACACCTGATAGCCTGCCTCGCCCTGGCATTCGCCATCCCAATGGGAGCCCAGGCGGCGGATCGGGGTGCTTCGCCGGCGCGGAACGATTCCTGGTCGAAAAAGCCGGGCAGTTGGCGCACCCGCGCCCGCACGGTGAAAACCGGCTCCGACCAGGCAATCCCGCCCGACTCGGCGCCATCTGCCCTAGCCGATCCACCCATGGAAGCGCTGGCGCAGGCAGTCCCGAACGCCCCGGCCGGGGAAATCCGCATGGACGATGCCGGCAAGCCCGGCTCCGCCGCTCCGGATGGCGCGCCATCGCCCAAAACGCCGAAGAAATCGGCCCCGCCCGTTCTCGAGCCCATGGCGAGCGAGCCGAAAGCGCGAGTCGTCGATTGCGCCGACGCGTTCCGCGGCGAAGATGAAGGCGATTCCGCCGGCTCCGCCTGTCCGACGCCCGAAAGCATCGAACTCTACCGCGCCAAACTGGAGGAGCGTTTGCTGGAACGCTACAACAACCTGCCCGAATACGCCGGCCAGGTCGGCAAAGTCAGCGTTGTCCTGTCGAAACCGTTGGAGCCGTCCCTGGACGGCAAGCTGATCCGGGCCGAGTTCGACCAACTGGTCTACGACAACTGGGGGCACCGCATGCCGGCGTTGGAAAAGGAATATTACCGGATCGTGTTCGGTGCCGGCGGCGTGCAGCAGGTCCGTTCCGACCCGTCCATCCGCGTCGGGCTGGACATGGAAAAAACCTATTCGGAAAAAGCGCCGCTGGTGGCCGAACCGTTCCGCAATGTCGAAGCGCAGGAAGCGTTCCAGCCGACGCCACGGGTGAAAATGCCCCAGTGGTGGCGGCCGGACTTCCCCGAGCTTGATTAATCGAGTAGTGCGAGGAGACGCGAATGAAACGCTCTGCTAGTTCCCTGTTCCTGATTCTGTTGCTGTTGTCGGTCTCGGCGGGCGCGGCCGAGCGGCCGGGCCTGGAAGTGTTCGACGCCGGATCCGGCGGCACGGTCGATTCGTCCGACATCGGCGTCGACTATTCGTCCGAGCCGATAATCACCGGTCCCAACACCATCACCTGGCCGCAGCCCCTCGATCCGCAGGCCCCGCCCCCGCAGCCGCCGATCGTCGTTCCCCAGGACAATGTGTTCAACGATCCGTTCAGCCCGCGGCCGCCCGAACCCACCCCGTTCCAGCCCGCGCCGGCGGTGAACGATCCCGAATACGGCGAGCCGGAATACGGCCAGCCCGAACCGGCTGGAGAGTCCGCCCTGCCGCCTTCCGCCATGCCGGAAAACCAGAGCGGAACGTATTATCCCGAAGACCCGACCGGCGCCGCCCTGGCCGATCTGAACACCCATAACTACAACTACCCGGGGCTTGCCGACGCGGCCAAGGCCGGAGACATCCAGTCGGCCGGCGCCATCGTCTGGGAAACGCTCCGCGCCAGGCGCATACTTCAAGCCACCATGGCCGCCGGACCCCGCGCGTCCGCCGGGCAGTCGAGCCCGTACGAGGTGCAGCGCGTTCTCGAAAGCGTCAACTTCAACCCCGAGGCGGCCGGCGCCGATTCGCCCATCCGCGCCTCCATGCGCATCAACACCATTCTCGATTCGTTCTCCATGCCGGTGATCGACGACCCGGCCATCGGCTCCAACATGCCGCAAATCATCGTCCGCCTGCACTCGGACATCGTCGCCGTCCGGGAAGCCCTCCACCGCACCAACGACGACGCCATCTATCTCGAACTCGCGCGCACCTACGCCCGCGCCGCCACCACCTGCGACTTCTTCTCCTTCCCCCGCGTTTCCCTGGCGTCCGACATCATCGCCATGTACGAACGCTCCGGGCCCATGTTCTACCCGGACGGCGCCAGCATCGCGGGAGACGTCGGCGGCGTCACCGGCAACCTGCTGAGCAGCCTCGTCATGCTCGACCACTACACCCGGGACGACACCCGCTTCCGCCGCGACATCCGCCGCGCCTGGCAGTACATGGAATCGCCGGCCCGCTACGCCCTCGGCCTCGCCCTCCCGGACATGAGCCTGCCGCGCTTCGGGCCGCGCGGATTCTATGAAATGAGCATTCCCGAAGTCATGCGCCTGAATGAAATGTTCCCCCGAAAACCGCCGCAGCGCATCGGCCTGGCCGCCAGCCACAGCTTCCCCAACAGTTCCAACCAGCACTCCTACGGCGGCATCTTCGCCATGCGGAGCGGGCTGGACTCGAACGGGCGCTACCTGGCCGTCCGTTTCGGCCCCCTCGGCATCATGCCGGGCGTGCCCGCCCACCACGATTTCGGCTCGATGGAAATCATGTCCCGGAACGTCCGCTTCGTCATCGACGCTGGCGGCTTCGGCGGCGCCGCCGCCACGGCGGAAGCGCACAGCGGCCTGTCGCTGAACGGCCAGTACGTGACCGAAGGCACCTACAACGAACCCGGAAAACCGGTCAAGACGGTGTGGCGCACCAACGCCGCGCTCGACTACGCCACCGACATGGCCGGCTTCGCCGACGGCAAGACCTGGCAGCGGACCGTCGCCTATGTGAAGGACCTTCCGGGCGAAGTGCTGTCCGACTACTGGGTCGTCCTCGATCACGTCGACACCAAGAACGACAACCGCCCGCAGCAGGCCCGCATCCGCTACCAGCTCGCGCCCGGAATCCAGGCCTACAGCGACGGCGCCGGCGTCGTCGCCTCGGCCAACTACGTCGACGGCTCGGCCCTCCGCTTTTTCGCGGTCGACTCGAATGCCGAAATGTCCACCGCGGACGGCGCCGCCGGCCTCGCCCCCAGCTTCGTGTTCGACAGCGCGGGCGGACAGTACGCTTCCCCCTCCGTGGTCTTGAGCCGCACGCTGGTCGGCAGCACCACCACCTCGACCGTCATCTATCCGTCGGAAAACCAGAGCCACCGCCCGGTCCGCATCGAACGCGATTCCGATCTTATCCGCGGCCGCACCGGCGCCATCATCGTCGATCACGGCCACGACCGCATCGACGTCATCGCCTGGGCGCCTCCGGGAGCCGAACTGGTGACGCCGACCCTCAACCTCCAGATGTCGGCCGATCTCGCCGTGTTCCGTTTGCGCAAAGGCAAGCTGGTCAGGATGAACTTCGTCAACCTCGAACGTTTCCAGGCCAAGGAGCCGAATGGCGGCCTGTGGTCCATGCGGGTCGACGGCCCGGTCCAGACGCTGACCCTCGAGCCGGAGCAGAGCGGCGGCTGGCAAATTCTTTCCGACCCGGCCAACATGGGCAGCGCCACCCTGTACGACATCAATTTCGGCCCCGGCATCTACCGGAACAAACTCTCCATCCGGCCGGGCGATATGCGGGTTATCCAGAAGTAGGCCTACTACGCGACTGTTGTGGGAATAGGCGCAACACCGGAAAGGCGACCGGCTTTTCGGTACCCGGCAAACGCATCGATCAAAGGTGGGGGCGGCCCTCGTGGCCGCCCTCATTTCATTCACGAATGGATTGCGGAACAAGGCATT
>JAVBRW010000449.1:0-14455 GCA_031547475.1 Planctomycetota bacterium | reverse complement strand
CGGGCCTCCATGGCCGCGTCGGCGGTCGACGATCCGGACACGCCGCCCATCAGGGTCGACATGACGACCGAGACCTGGGCGATATTGCCGTACATGTGGCCGGTGAGGACGTTGGAAAGCTTCATGATGCGGCTGGTGATGCCGGTGTTGTTCATCAGGTTGCCGGCGAAGATGAACAGCGGAATCGCCAGCATGGTGAAGGACTGGGTGGTGGACAGCGCCTTCTGCACCGTGATGGTGAGGGGAATCTGATCGGTCACCCAGAAAAAGGAAAACCCGGAAATGCCGATCGCGAACGCGACCGGCATTCCGAGGACAAGAAGGGCTATGAAAACAACGAAAACCACCGCCATGTCAGGCTCCCTTCTTTTCCGGCAACGGCTCGCGAACCAGCTTGACCAGCCGTATGCAGGTTGAAACGATCATCAGGGACGCGCCCACCGGCACCGCCAGGGTGCACCAGGAATAGCTCAGTTCCATGGCCTGGAACAGGCGTTTCCGGTTTTCGATCAGGAGGGGTATGCCGTAGCGGACCAGCACGACGAGAAAAGCGATCATCATCAGGTAAAAGATGATCTGAAGCACTTTCTTCATCGCGGGCGGCAACAGGTTGAGGAACATGTCGACGCTGATCAGGTTGGTTTCGCGGATGACGATGTCGCCTCCGATGAAGACGAGCCAGGCGAAGAACAGAACCGATATGTCGACCGCCCAGTTCAGCGGATGGCGGAAGGTCCGGGCTATGGCCGACACGAACACCAGGGTGGCGATGGCAACGAGAAGTCCCGCCGCCACCCACTGCTCCGCCTGGCAGAAAGCGGTATAGATGCGTTTGATCACGGTGTGCTCCTACTTCCCGATTTCCTTGTAGATTTGCGCCCGGAGCGCGGTGAAGTTGAGTTTTTCGTAGGCCGCGTCCGCCGCCTTCTTGAAGGCCGCGACGTCGGGGTGGGTGGTGACCATGCCGTACTCGGTCAGCTTTTTCTCGATATCATCGATGGTCTTTTCGACCAGGCGGGCGTTGCGCTCGCCCTCGGCCCTGGTTTCGGCGAGAAGAATCTTCCGGAGATCCTCCGGCAGGGTCTGGAACCAGCGCTCGCCCACGATCAGGCCGTTGATGAGCTGGAAGTGGCTGGTCTTGTTGCGGTATTTGAGAACTTCGTAGGTGCGGGAACCGAGGGTGGAGGTGTCCTGGACTTCGCAGCCGTCGATGGCCTTCGACTGGACGGCGCTATAGACCTCGCCCCACGGCATGGCGACGGGGGTGGCGCCGAGGGCGCGGATGGACTCGGCCCAGGCCGGCGCGCCGGGCGTGCGGATGCGCTGGCCGTTCAGGTCGGCCGGCACCTTGATCGGCTCGTGGGTCAGGAAATGGCGGGGACCGTCGTACCAGTTGAACGACAGGATGCGGATGCCCTCGTCGACCAACTGCTTTTCCCAGTTCTTGTAGGTGGGGCTTTCCACCACCTTCAGGACATCGTTGTAGCTGTCGGCGAAATAGGCCATGCCGATAATGCCGATGTCGCGGACATAATTGCCCATGCGGCCGCCATCGGTGAGAACGGCGACATTGACGCCCTGCATGGCCTGTTCGATCACGTCCTCGTCCGATCCGAGCTGGGCCGAGGGGAACACTTCGATAATCAGCCTGCCGTTCGTGGCTTTTTCCACATTGGCGGCCAGTTGATTGAAGCCTTTCACCATCGGAGTGGTTTCGTTGAGCTGGGTGGACAGCTTCAGGACATAGGTCTTTTCCCCCGCCGTGCCGGCGGCGACCAGGCCAAGCAGGGCGACAGCCATCATGGCAAGCAATTTGACCGCGGTTCTGTTCATGTCGTTCTCCTCGAAAAAGTGTTTAACTTGCCGCGCAGGCGCAGCGCCGGCGCGAAGAAAGCGCGCGTTCCCCGCACGCTTCTCACTCTTTTTTGCTCATCTTGTCGATCGCTTCCCATAGCCCCAGCAGATAGGTTATGCCAAGCGCGCGGTCGTAGAGGCCGTAGCCGGGCCGGGCCTGCTCGCCCCAAATCATGCGGCCGTGATCGGGCCGGATATAGCCGTCGAAGCCGGTGTCGTAATACGCTTTCACAATCTCGAACATGTCCAGATCGCCGCAGGCGGACAAATGCGCCGCCTCGTCGAAATCCTTTTCGTTCAGATGTTTGACATTGCGGATATGGGCGAAATGCACCCTGCCCTGCCCGGAGAACTCGCGGACGATGGCCGGGATGTCGTTGGCCAGGTCGGCGCCGAGACTGCCGGAGCACAGGGTGAGGCCGTTGTAGCGGCTCGGGTTCAGCGACAGGAAGGTGCGGATGTTTTCGGCGCTCGAAATGACTTTCGGCAAACCGTACAGCGGCCACGGCGGATCGTCCGGGTGGATGGCCATCCTGATGTCGACCTGTTCCGCCACCGGAATGACGGCGTCGAGGAAATACTTCATGTTTTTCCAATAATCCTCGCGGGTCATGGACTGGTAGAACTCGATGTCGGCGGCCATGGCGCCGAGGCGGGCGGGCTCCCAGCCGGGAAGCGAATAGCCGCGCGCCTTGCCTTCCATCGCTTTCGCCATGCTGGCCGGATTCAGGTTCACGACCTGGTCGTGGCGGTAGGAGAGGACGGTGGAGCCGTCCGGAAGGGTGTGGGCGAGATCGGAACGCGCCCAGTCGATGACCGGCATGAAATTGTAGCACAAACACTTGATGCCCGCTTCGGCCAGATTGCGCAGGGTCCGTTGATAATTCTCGATATGGCGGTCGCGGCCGGGAAGGCCTTTTTTGATATCCTCGTGGATGTTGACCGATTCGATGACTTCCATTTCAAGGCCGGCGGCATTGATTTCCGCCTTGAGCTTGGCCAGCGTTTCGCGCGGCCAGACCTCGCCGACCGGCACGGCGGGGAGACAGGTGGCGACGCCGGACACGCCCGGCACCTGGCGGATCTGCTGGAGGGTTACCGAATCGTCGCCGAAGGGAAACCAGCGCATAATCATTTTCATGGCGTATTCCTTTGACTGGAAGGGTGCATTTCCGATTGCGAGCCGGAAGCGCAAACCCCCACTAATACTCTACTATACGGGAAAAAAGAAAAGTTGTTTTTTTTATGCAAATAGAAAAGCCGGCACCAAGCGGAATAGGTGAAATTTTTACTGGAATTCTAGTATACTTATTAAAATATATATTCCATTTTTGCGCTTGTCAAATTTATTTTTACTCCGGTTTGGTATCTTTTTGATAATGGCAAGCATTGGGAATGGGGGTAGGGGCGGCCTTGGCGGCCGCCCCCATTCGTGTTCATATTGTTGTTGGAAAATGCTCCCTTATCGCCCGGTCGCCGGTGCCGCCGCCGGCTCCGATTTTGGCGCAGCCCCCACCGGAAACGCCACCGCCACCCGCCCCGCCGATTTCAAGCGTTCCGCGTGGGTCGGCATGTGCGGCGCCAGGACGGCCAGGCCGAACCACGCCACCAGAAGCGACAGCACCCCCACCGCCAGGCCGGTCCGGAGCCAAGTGAAAAAATTCACCTTCGTCCAGTAGCGTTTCTCCAGAAGGCTGACCGCCGCGATGTTGGCGGTCGATCCTATCATGGTGATGGTGCCGCCGAGGCAGGCGCCGTGCAAAAGCGCCCAGAGGAACGGCGTCTGTTCCAGCCTGACCACGATCGGCATGAAGGCGGCGACGAAAATGATGTTTTCGATAAAGGCGCTTCCGAGGGCGGACACGCCCAAAATCACAGGTATCATCTTGCCCGGCTCGTCGCCGAAGGTGTGGATGAAGCCGTCGGCGATGTAATCGGTGACGCGGGTGTGCTTGAGGGTCCCCGCCACCACGAACAGCATCATGAAAAAGATGAGGGTCGACCACTCCACGTCCTCGGTGATGTACTTGTGCACGTGTCCGCGGCGCAGAATCATGAGGAGCCCGCCCAGCAACATCGGCGTGGTGATGAGCATGGTGTTGCGGCCGAGGCCGAGGCGGTCCTCGATGACGGTGTGAAGGGACAGGAGAACCATGAGCAGCACCAGCACAAAAAAACCGCGCGCGAACGGCACCTGGACGATGGGGCCGAGGGTCAGCCCGGAGTCCCGGCGCTCCTTCAGGCCGTTCTCCATTTCGCGCACTTCGCGGCGGAAGCTCCAGATGAGGAACAGGTAGACGACCATCAGCTCGACCAGCATGAGCGGGAACGACCAGATCATGAAGTCGATGAACGACAGCGGCGGCGACGCCTCCTGCCCGATAAGTATGCCGACCGGGTTGCCGAGCATGGCGCCGACCGATCCGACGTTCGCCGCCATGACCGACATGATGATGAACGGCACCGGCTTCAGGTTCAGCGAGTCGCAGACCTGGAAGATGAGGGCGGCCATGAACACCACCGACGTCACCTCGTCGACCAGGCACGACAGAAGGGCGCCGATGGTGAGGGTGAGGAACACGAACATCCGCGCCGACAGCCGGCGTATGGATATGACCTTGATGATTATCCACGAGAACAGGCCGAGATCCTTCAGGACGCCCACAATGACCATCATGCCCATGAGGAAGAGGATGATGTCCAGCTTCGATTCGACTATCAGGCTCGGTATGTTCATGACATCGAACACCATGAGGAGCCCGATGCCGACGAAGGCGATGGGGAGATGGAAATCCCAGAACAGGGTGGCGGCGGTGATGATGAGGGTGAAGACGGTGGCGGAGGTAATTTGCGCAAAATTGAACCCGTTGACGGCGCACAGCCAGGCCGCGAAGCTGGTGATGGACAGCAGGGCGGCGATTCTCAGGGAGGAGTTGAGCCTTCCCGGGGATTCCTGGAGATCGTGCATGGGACACCTTTTTTAAAAGATTCACAATTCACAATTCACGATTCACAATTATTTATCCGCCGACGTATGGGACAAGGATAATTGTGAATTGTGAATCGTGAATTGTGAATTCAACGTTCGCCGCCTATCGCAGCACCGAATTCAAAAACTCGTGCAGATGAATCACCCCGACCAGCTTCCTGCCCCTGAGAACATACGCATTATCCGTTTCGCGCCTGCCGATTTCCTTGAGGGCGAGAATGGCGGGCGCCTCCTCCGTCACGTGGGCGAAGTTGAACACCATGATTTCCCTGAGCCAGGTCGAGGATTCGTGGCGGATAATTTCGGCTATGGGCTCGAAATTGAGGAACGGCGTCATGTCGTCCAGCCACATCAGGTATTCGGGCATGCAGACCTTGACCAGGCGGCGGGTGGTGACCACGCCCATCAGCTCGCGGTCCGGCGTCAGGACCGGCAGTTCCGCCGCCCGGTGGGCGAGGAACAGATCGATGGCCCGGGCCAGGCTGTCGTTGGAGTCGAGATGCACGTGGACCGGGGACATGATGTGCCGCGCCTGCAGATGGTCCGGCAGGCGGTGGCCGCCGGCGTCGAAATGCTGCCACACCGCCAAAGGCGATTCGAGCATGGCGACGCGGTGGGCGGTGGCGTCGCGTTCGCAGGCGTGGGACAGTCCGTGGAAAATCTGCTTGTAGGTGCCGGGCATGTCCATCGGGCTCAGGACCACCGCGATCAGGTGGATTTTCCGGTCGCCGAACTTGATGCCGTTTTCCGAAGTGGCGAGGGCGACCAGCGGATCTGTGACCTTCTCCAGCCTGCCGTAGAGGACCGCCATGCCGGAGCAGGAATAGATGTCGTCCTTTTCCAGGCTGGCCATGACTTCCTCCATGGCGACGTTGATGTTGCCGATGCCGTAGTAGAGGGCGAGGTGCTCCAGCAGTTTCCGCACGATGTCCCGCGGGACCGAGCATTCGGTATGGTGGAGTATGTCCTCCGGCTTGAACAGGGAAGTGAGCCGGATGTTTCGTATGGTGACGCTGGTGCGTCGGGAAGATGATCGGCTGCTGGTCGATGACATTACGGCTTCCCCGGGAATAGGCTGCGCACAATGGATTACAATAGCGGAATCATGATTTTCCCCGTTGATATGACCAGGTGACGACTATGCACGCGCCAATCATGAATATACCGGCGGGATGTGAGTAGGGGGAAAACCGTTATTGCCATTTCGCAATACGACGTGTGCAGTGTAATCGTCGCTATGCAAAAATACAATAAAATCTTTATTTTTTTCGCCGGGGGAAGGGAAATACCCGTCACGCCTTCAGCGATCCGACGATTCCCGGAACCGTTTCGTTGTGATCGCGGAGCCAGGCGTCCAGTTCGTCCACCAGCCGTCCGCACACGCCCGGATCGACGAAATTCATCGCCCCCACCTGCACCGCGCTGGCGCCGGTCATGAGGTAGGCGACGACGTCGCGGACGCTCCGCACGCCGCCGGCGGCGACCAGCGGGCATTTGACCGCTTTCCGCACCTGCCACAATAGGCGCAGGACGAGGGGACGCACGGCCGGCCCGGACAGGCCGCCGGTGACGTTGGCGAGCACGGGCCGCCGCTTTTCGATATCGACCGCCATGCCGAGGAAGGTGTTCGCCACCACCAGCGCGTCGGCGCCGGCCTCTTCCACCGCGCGGGCGATTTCGGTAATGTCGGTGACGTTCGGCGTCAGTTTGACCCACATCGGGCGGGCGCCGGCGATGGAGCGCAGCTTCCCGATCAAATCGGCCGAGCGGTCGGGGCAGACGCCGAAAGCGATGCCGCCCTCCTTGACGTTGGGGCAGGAAATGTTTATTTCCAGCACGTCGACCGGTGCCGGGACAAGCCGCTCAACCAGCCGGAGGTAATCGTCCTCCGACTTGCCGGCCACGTTGACCACCACCTTGGCCGCTTTTTCGCGGAGGGGCGGCAGCAGCTCGGACAGGAACACTTCCACGCCCTCGTTCTGCAGGCCGATGGCGTTCAGCATGCCGCACGGCGTTTCCGTCACCCGTGGCGGCGGATTGCCCCTGGTCGGGCCGAAGGTGACCGACTTGGTGACGACGGCGCCCAGCTTGCCGATATCGTAGAAATCGCCGTATTCCTTGCCGCTTCCGAACGTGCCGGAGGCGGGCATTATGGGATTGGCCAGTTCGACCGCGCCGACCGAGGTTTTGAGACGCTGGCTGGAGTCCATGTTTTTCCTTTTGAAAAATGGTGGAGCCATACTCTTCGATAGCGAACGTCCAATTTGTAGCAAAAAAGCCGCCGGGTTGCAACGGGCGGCGCTATCGATACAATGGTTCGGTGTGAGTGAGAGAATGGGAATTCGCAATTCACAATTCACGATTCACAATTATCCCTGCCCGTGACGGCGGCGGAAAAATAATTGTGAATTGTGAATCGTGCATTGCGAATTCTTTCGTGTTCGAAAGGATTCCATGCGCAAAAATACCGTCACCATCGTCTGCGCCGTGCTTGTCGCCGCCGCCGTCGGCGCGTATCTGTTCGTCAACTTCGGCAATCCCCAGTGGCACTGGCGACTCTACGCCTACCAGGCGGGCGGGGCGGAAAACAACCAGCTCGAACCCGGCTCCGGCTATACCGGGCGATGGAACAACTGGGACGGCGAAGGCAGGCTCATTTCGACCTACTCCTACAAGAACGGCCGCCGCGACGGCCCCTACACCACCTACAACGCCGAAGGCGGCACGCTGTCCCAGGGCCAGTACGCCAACGGCGAGCTGGAGGGGGTGCAGAAAATCAACCAGCCCGACGGGGCCAAAACCGAAGTGGTTTTCAAGAACGGCAAGCGGAACGGTTTGGAGCAGACCTGGTACGCGTCCGGCCAACTGGCCATCGAAGCGCCGTTCGTCGACGGTTTGCAGGAGGGGAACGTCGTTTTCTATTACGAGGACGGCAATCTCCAGGCTTCCATCCCGCACTACCGGGGCAAGAAATCGGGCGTGCAAAAGACCTGGTATTCGAACGGCGTGCTCGAATCGGAGGAGACCTATCAGGAAGGCGTGCGGACCGGCCCCAGCACCTATTACCATCCCGACGGCAAGCCGGACATGATGACGACCTACGAAAACGGCAACCTGAACGGCTTGCAAATCTGGTATCATCCGAACGGCCAGAAGGCGCGGGAAACCACCGTCGTCAACGGCGTGCCCCACGGCGACTGGCGCGAATGGGACGAGAACGGGAAGCTGATCGCGGACGAGTATTACGAAAACGGGGTCATGAAAAAGCGCCCGGCGGCGAAGGCCCCCGAAAAGGTCGATGAAAAGGCTGGCGAAAAGGAAAAGCCCGAATTCGGGCCGGAAACGCCTCCTCCCGCCGTCAAGCCGGAGATAGCGGCCGACGGCAAAAAAGACGAAGAAACCAAGCCGGACGATACCGCCAAAAGCGGCGATGTGGTAAAAAACGCCGATGCGGCAAAGCCGGAAGAAGCGACTTTGAAATAGCGGCCTTTATCCAAAAGTTCACACTTGACGAGTACTGAAAAAAGCATCGGGGCAATTCCAAGTAGTTCATATTGCTTCCGTTTGCGATCAACCATTGCGTCACCCCAATCGAAGCGAGCGCCCTCAACGGGAGCGAAAAAAACGAGCGTGGCACAGAGGAAGGCGTTACGGGAGGGGTAGCCGGTTCGCACGGATCAAGTTTTGACTTCGGTACGGGGATAGATACCCAAAGCGAATTGGTTTTGGCCAAACGTAAATCCCAAGCCCAAAGCGCGTGCGATGGTTTTAGGGTTGAATAACCGAAAACCATACGCGCTTTGGTATATATGATTGAATAGCGTACGACCGAACGAAAAATTTGCGGGAGGAATGACAATGGGCGAAGCGCTCACCGAAGAGCAGTATAATGAACTTTTTGATTATATGGACATGTTTTGTGCTGCCCTCGACAAAGGCGACACCGACGAGGTATTGGAAGTAGGCAAAAAGATTCCTTTTCCCCCCCGCATCTTAAAAGGGATGAAAGAGATTTACGGCAAGGACTATATCCTTGAACGTGGATTTAATCTCAGACACGCCAATGCCGCATATGGAAACGGGTGGCTCGATGAGCAGTAAAACCGCCGGGGATGGAAACGCCAAGATTACCGAATTATTGGCAATGGAAAGCATTGCCGCTTTGGATGCGCGTAATAACAGCCGGCCGCAAAAGTACTATGACAAAATGTCGGAAAAGGAAACCACCCGACTCCTTGAAACGATTGCTGCTGGTGACCTTTTCCTACTGTTGGAGATTGAGCAAGGATACCAGAACAGGGATCTCGAATTCCTCGCACGTTCCCCCCGTGAACGGGAAAACGTCCAGCAGGGCCTGAAGGATTTCGAAAGAGCATTGAGCAATTACCGGACTCTGCGCGACAATCCTGAACGCTACAGGGAAGCAGCCTACGGCTACATCGATCGCGACCGCGATAAAAAGCTCGACGTCCCCATGGACGGCATGCGAAAAGCCCTCGCCAGCCAGATATCCCGCATACAGAACCGCATGGCCCTGACCACCACCCAGGAAGAGAAAAACGTCCTGTCCTCCCGCATCGCATTGCTGAACGCCATCAAGGAAAAATATGCCCGCCTGCAGGTGCAGGCGGTGCATGGGTAATGCCGTCATTTTCCGCAAATCGCGGAAAAAACTACACCATATCCTCCGCCTCGGCCGCCGGCGCCGGTTCGTTCACCATGTCCAGCTCCTCGCCCTTCCCTTCCTTCTCCTTCCGGATATCGGCGGCCACTTCGGACGGCGTCGGCTGCTTG
Organism: Planctomycetota bacterium; assembly: GCA_031547475.1. Classification (GTDB taxonomy): domain Bacteria; phylum Planctomycetota; class SZUA-567; order SZUA-567; family SZUA-567; genus JAJBSZ01. The sequence continues at coordinate 4,818 of JAVBRW010000449.1, read as the reverse complement.
GGCACGAGATCGGCCGGATTCACCCCTTCGAGGAAACGGCCGTAGCGGCGGAATTTTTCGTAGCGATCCTCCACCAGCTTGTCGACCGGCACTTTCGCCAGTTCGTCCAGGTTGCGGATCAGCGCGGCGCGGAGCAAATCGCCCATGTTCCGCAGATCGCGGTGGGCGCCGCCCAACGGTTCGTTCACCACTTCGTCGACCAGCTTGTAGTTAAGGAGTTCGCGGCTGGTCAGCTTCAACTCCTCCGCCGCCTCTTCCTTCATGCTGCCGTCGCGCCAGAGGATGGAGGCGCAGCCTTCCGGGCTGATGACGGAATAATAGGAATAGCGGAGCATGAGGATGCGGTCGCCGACGCCGATGCCGAGGGCGCCGCCGGACCCGCCCTCGCCAATCACCACGCACACCACCGGCACCCGGAGACGGCTCATTTCCCGCATGTTTTCGGCGATGGCGACGGCGACGCCGCGCTCTTCCGAGCCGATGCCGGGGAAGGCGCCCTTGGTGTCGATGAAGGTCACCACCGGCAGGCCGAATTTTTCCGCCAGCTTCATTTTGCGGAGCGCCTTGCGGTAGCCTTCCGGATGCACGCAGCCGGCGTTGGACAAATGCCGTTCCTTGACGTCGCGGCCGCGATGCTGCCCGATAAGCATGACCCGGTGCCCGCCGATCATGCCGAGACCGGTGACGATGGCCAGATCGTCACCGTACATGCGGTCGCCGTGCAGCTCCTCGAACGAATCGAACACCAGGGACGTGTAATCCCGCGTCTGCGGCCGGCCGGGATGGCGCGCCACCAGCACGACCTGCCACGGTTTCAGGTTTTCGTACATCTGGCGTTCGATCTGCCGGTATTGCTCCTGCATGGGCTCAAGAAGCAGCTTGAGCTCGGGCGCGTTCTCCGAGTTGCCCATCATTTCGTCTATGCGGCGCTTCAACTCCCGCAGCGGTGCTTCGAACGGGAGCAGTTCCTTGTCGTTGTTCGTTGCCAAATTTCAGCCTTTCTTGAAATACTCGACCGCCCGGCGGAACATGCGCAAACCGTCGCCCTCGGTGTTCTGCCGTTTTTCCCGCGTCCAGCGCGGGTGCTGATGGCCGACGACGAACCGCTCGGGGTGCGGCATGAGGCCGAACACCCGGCCCGTCTTGTCGCAGATGCCGGCGATGCAGTCGACAGAGCCGTTCGGATCGTCCGGGTAGACCGGCACGCCGCCCTCGGGGCTGACGTAGCGGTATGCCACCTGGCCGTTGTCGATCAGCTCCTTGACCACCCGGGCGTCGCGGGCGACCAGCTTGCCTTCGCCGTGGGCGACCGGCAGTTCCAGCGCCTCGTCCGGGCTGGAAAAAATGCATTTGGCGTTATGGGGCGCCTGCAGGCGGATCCAGCGGCATTCGAACTTGCCCGAATCGTTATGGGCCAGGGTCAGCGGCCGCTCCGCCGCCATGGAGATGCGGGCGTCCGGGAGAAGCCCTGTTTTCACCAGCACCTGGAAGCCGTTGCAGATGCCGATAATCACTCCGCCGCCGTAGATGAAATCCTGCAAATGGCGGCGCATCGAGTGCATGAGCTCGACCGCCAGAATCTTGCCGGCGCCGATGTCGTCGCCGTAGGTGAAGCCGCCGGGAAGGGCGAGAATCTGGACGTTGGCGAGCGGCGTGTCGGAGGCGGCGAGCCAGTTTATATGCGCCAGTTCGGTGACCGCTCCGGCGATTTCGAAAGCGTGCTTGGTCTCCTGGTCGCAATTGGTTCCTGCGGTGCGCAAAACCAGGGCGCGTGGGGTCGGCATTACATGTTTCCTTTATCGTGGACTTTTAAAGGAAATCAAACGAACCGCCGTTTGATTTCCTTTAAAGTTTTCCGGGTTCCTTTTTCGCCAGGAATCATTGCCGACTCGACTGTATCGGCCGACCTGGCGAAAAACAACTCATTGCAAAGTGAGCAGCAACAATTTTCAAGAAAATCGGGCGGCGGTTCGCCCGATTTTCTTGAAAACCCGACTTTATCGTATCGAGAAAAAATCGTCGGACCGCGAATACTCGTCGGCGACGTTACGGGCAATTTCCTCCAACTGCTTCCAGTCCAGCCTCACCGCCGCCCAGACGCCGGCATCGAGCCTGGGAATGCACGGGTCGCCGGCGTTCCCCATCATGAGGGCGCGGGAAAGAATGTCGGCCAGGTTGGTGACGCAGCACAGGACCCGCGTCGGCTCCGGCGCGTTCAGCGGATCGTGGTGGTGCCTGACCACTTCCACCAGCGTTTCCGGCAAATTCCACCCTTCCATCACGATGGATCCGAGAAGCGCGTGATTGTAACCAAGGCACTCCCGCTCGGCCGCGTAAAACAGTATATCCTTTTTCTTGACCAGCTCCAGCACCCGGGAGGCGTGCGGCGCGGCGTTCAGCGCCATGACGAACTTGCCGAGATCGTGCAGGAGCCCGCAGATGAACGCGTCCTCCTCCAGCTTCGGGTTGTGCTGCCGCGCGATGCGGGCGCCGAAAAAGGCGGTGCCGATGGAGTGTTTCCAAAAGCCGTTGACATCGAACTCGGCGTTCTTGCCGCTGGCGAACTTGTCGAAGATGAAGGCGGACAGGGCGAGGTTCCGCACCTGGTTGTAGCCGAGGATGACGACCGCGTTGGTGATGGTCGTGATGCGGCGGGAAAAACCGTAATAGGGCGAATTGACCAGTTTCAGGATTTTCGTCACCAGGCCGGTATCGCTCGAAAGCGCGTCGTTGATGTCGTTGGCGGTGGTTTTCGGATCGGCGATGAGGCGCGTGAGCTTCGCCACGACGCTCGGGAGCGCCGGCATGTCGGAGAGGTTGGCGAGAACGTCCTGGAGCTCGGGGTGGTCACTGGACACGAATCAGCCTTTCCTGCGCGCACTTGATGGCGAGGCGGCACAGTTCGCGCATGAGCGGATCGTCCCGGAATTCGTGGAACATGCGCGCCACCCGGATCAGGTTCGCCTGCACCTGGGTCGTGTCGGCGGCGAACGGTTTCCGTTTGCTTTCGGTCACGTCGCTTTCGCCGGTCGCCGCCGGCTTGGCCGCGCCGTCGGGGAGCATGGAGGCGAGGCCGTGGCTTTCCTCCGTCACTTCGGCCTTCATGATGCCGGCGGCCGCCAGCCTTTTCACCACGTCCCGGCTGACGACGGTCCCCGCCGGCACGACGACGCCGACCTCGGGTGTCCAGGCGTCCTTGGCCAGGACGGTCCCGTCGATCAGGGATTTGATGCCAACCGCGGGCATAGCGCCTCCGGCAATCTACAATCTTAAATCAGAACTGCTTCCTGTCAAAAATCAAAGTCGTCAGCATAATGACCGCCGCCGAATACCCGACGCCGTACGCCACGGCGACCGCCACCTGCTCGACCGTCGGCGCCGGCCCCAAAACCACCTGGTTCCGCAACTGGAAGTGCTGGAGGTCGGGGAGCACATAATATATGAAAAGGGACATCGGCTTAAGCAAAAAATAGCTTTGCGAAGCGAAATCGGTCAGCATCTCCCCGGTCGCCTGGGCGACCGACTCCTCGACCGGCTTGAAGGTGGTGAACATGTAGTTGATGGTCGCCGACACCTGCCCGACCAGGTAGGCGGTGAAGGTGAAAATCGCCGACAGGATGGGGCTGGAAATGCTGCCGAAGAACATGGCCAGCGACACCACCACCATCAGTTCGAAAAACAGCATCCCCACCGCCAGGGAGAACCAGCCCCATTCGACCCGCCGCGTCCACTCCTCGATCGGGTTGTTCTGCGCCGTATAGGCGCAATAGAGGACGAACAGGAGGGCCGCCACCAGCATGCCGATCATGGCGAGGGCGAGGACGGACAGGAGGCCCAGGTACTTGCCCAGCAGGAACTGCCAGCGCGCGACCGGTTTCGACAAAATGGTGTAGATGGTCCGCTTGTCGATTTCCTTGTAGATGAGGCCGGTCCCGACGAACACCGCCATCAGGGCGCCGAAAAAGCTCAGGACCGCGAGCGAAAAGTCCTGCACCACCTGCAGCTGGTCGCCGATGGAAATCCAGCCCAGCGCCAGGCTGGAAAACATCATGACCGCCGCGAAAAAGGCGATGACATAGAGAATGCGATCGCGGATGGATTCGCGGAACGTGTTTTTCGCTATCTGATAGACTTTGAACATCACTCGCCTCCCTGCGTCTTGAGCTCGGTCCGCGCCTCGCCGGTCGACCGCATGAAGTAATCCTCCAGCGATTCCTTGATGGTCCGGAGCTGGGTCAGCCTGCCCTTGATCCGGAACACGTCCACCGCCCGGTTGGCCTTGTCCCAACCGTCGAAGACCAGGAGCAGCTCGTCGTCGCGGACAATCGACCGCTTGGCGAGGGCCGACAATTCGGCGCGCTGCGCGTCCGGCAGGCCGGTGCCGCCGACCTCGATTTCCATCTCCCGCGTGTCCAGGAGCTCCTTCAGGGTGCCGCTGGCGAGCAGGCGGCCGTGATCGATAAGGGCGGCGCGGTGGCAAATCATCTCGATGTCCGACAAAATGTGGGACGAGAAGAATATGGTCGTTCCGTTGGCGTGCAGATCGAGAATCGCTTCCCGCACCTGCCGCCGTCCGACCGGATCGAGGCCGCTCATCGGCTCGTCCAGGATGACCAGGGGCGGCCGGTGGACGATGGCCTGGGCGATGCCCAGGCGCTGGCGCATGCCTTTGGAAAACTCCTTGAGCCGGATGTCGGCCGCGTCCCGGAGTCCGACGAATTCCAGGAGTTCCTGGTTGCGGGCCGGGCGGTCGGCCCTCGGCAGATCGCAGAGGGCGCCGTAAAAGTCCAGCGATTCGCGGGCGGTCAGGTATTCGTA
>JAVBRW010000152.1:0-5989 GCA_031547475.1 Planctomycetota bacterium | reverse complement strand
ACGTGTCCTATAACGCGCCCGATCTGAAAGGCAAGACCATCACAATAGACGGCGACACCGTGCGCGGCAGGCTGTCGGCGATTGCCGGGAACGAGGATTTGTCGAGATACATTCTTTAACCGCAATGCATAATGCATTGCGTTTCTTTACACTTTCACCTTCTTCGACATGTCGAGCATGCCGAAGGGCGACATCTCGCCGATCAGCGGTTTGGCGTAGGTGATGAACGCGTCGGTGACGTCGTTCTTCGAGGCGGCGATGTATTCGGGCGGCATGCGGCGGGTCTTGCCGGCGACGTTCTTCAGCGGGACCAGCTTGAATTCGGCCTTGTACGGGTTGTCGGAGACGCGGACGATGGCGCAGGAGCCGTCGATGTTGCCGGCCTGGGCGCAGGTGGCGGCGAACTTGCCGAGACCGAGCGCTTCCTCGCGATCGACCGGGCTCTGGTCCGGGAACGAGCGCTGCACGTAGCCGAAGGTGTCGCCCCGGGCGCGGAGCTTTTTGACGGCGCCGGATTTTTCCAGGTAGTTCTTGACGTATTCGACCAGGCAGTCGGCCAGCGCGCCGGTGCCGGACAGTTGGACGTTGCCGTGGCTGTCCTTTTCCAGCTTGTCGTTGGAGGCGAGGACCTGGAGAATCGGGGTGTGGTTCTCGTCCTCGATGCCTTCCGACACCGCGACCACGCAGCGGCCTTCCTTCTTGTAGACAGCCTCGACGTCCCGGGCGAACTTCTCGAGGCTGAAGGGGCATTCGGGCAGATAGATGAGGTGCGGGCCGTCGCCGGGGCAGCAGCGGCCGAGGGCGGAGGCGGCGGTGAGGAAGCCGGCGTGGCGGCCCATGCAGACGCCGAGGTAGAGGCCGCCGAAGCACTGGTTGTCCAGGTTGACGCCGCGGAAGGCGTTGGCCACGTAACGGGCGGCGGAGGCGAAGCCGGGGGTGTGGTCGTTTTCCATCAGATCGTTGTCGACCGTCTTGGCGACGTGGAAGACGCGGAGTTCGTATTCGCGGTCGCGGGCGGCGTCGTTGATGATGTCGAGGGATTCCGAGGTGTCGTTGCCGCCGATGCCGAAGGCGTAGCGGATATTGTGCTTCTGGAAGACGTCGAGCATTTTGGCGTTGTCTTCCGGGGTCGGTTTCTTGCGGGTGGAGCGGAGCTGCGAAGCCGGGGTATAGGAAATGTCCTGGAGGGTGCCGGCGGTCTGGGCTTTCAGATCGATGAAGTTTTCCTTCATGATGCCGTCGATGCCGTTGATGGCGCCCCAGATGTCGGTGATGTCGTGGTTGAGTATGAGACCCTCGACCACGCCGACCCAGGAAGCGTTGATGACGGCGGTGGGACCGCCCTGGGTGAAGATTACCGCTTTGCCTTTGATTGTGTTGGCCATGCTGTCGCTCCTCGTAGAAACAAGTGAAAAACGCGGACGAACCGCGCATACATGTGGATTAGGAAACAATAGCATACATTGGGAGGGGCGCAAGTTTTTTTCGGGCGGAGGGGATGGCCGGACGCGCTCCGCCTTTGGCTTGCGGCCGGCGCGGGCCGGGGCTATAATAAATGATAGAAGACAGGGTAGGCAGATTTTTTATAAAGAGGAAAACCATGCCGGTAAGTGAATTTAGGTCAAGTCATCGTAATGAGATCGGCATTGGAAAATCTCAATCCGATTTTCAATAATCCGATACACCAGACGATTCGCGTCGTCAATACGCCTGCTCCAATACCCCCCCTTCAGATATTTTAATGGTTCTGGTTTGCCAACACCCTCATTTCTGTTGCGATCAATATCCTTGAGCAACTGATTGATACGCTTAAGCGTTTTCTTATCTTGTGTCTGCCAATATAGGTAATCATCCCATGCATTATCAGACCAAACCTTAAGCATCATCCACCTCAATCAGCTCGTGCTCCTTTCCCATTCCCGCTTCGATTTGCGCAATCGACTCCTTCAGTCGTGCCTGGTTTTTTAAGCTGAAAAATGGATCATCACTACCGGAAATTTCAAAAGGTATCTTCTTTTCGCGAAGAACCGCTCTTGCGAAAATATTCACAGCAACACTAGTCGACATACCTGCATCATGGCAAAATGCATCGAATCTTTTCTTGATTTCCTCGTCCATTGGGATCTTGAGAGTGGTCTGTCCCATAACTATCCTCCTCGTCACTTCGCCGGCGTCGCCTTCTCCTCGGCCTTTTCCTCCCGCACCGCCTCGGCGGCCGGTTTTTCCTCGGCCGCGGCTTCGCAGGCGGGCTTTTCGGACGGCTCGGAAACCACGGCGGAATCGCCCAGCGTCGCCTCGTCGGCGGCCTTCTTTTCGCTCGCCGCCATCTTCGCGGCGCGGACGCGGTCGAGGTTCTTGTCCTCCAGGAGCATGTCGATTTCCTCGCGGTTCAACGCCTCCCATTCGAGAAGCGCTTCCACCAGGAGTTCCATTTCCTCGCGGTGTTCGGACAGCAGGCGCCGGGCGTCGGCATAGCCGTTGTCCAGGATTTTGCGCACTTCCTCGTCCACCTTCCTGGCCGTGTCCTCGGAATACGGCTTCCCGACCGTGAAGAATTCGTTCTCGCTCCGATCCGGCAGCTGCAGGTACGGCAGGCCGACCGTGTCGGACATGCCCCATTCGCAAATCATCGCCCGCGCCAGTCCGGTGGCCTGCTGCAAATCCATGGCGGCGCCGTTGGTGATGTCGTGGAGGAAAATCTCCTCCGCCGCGCGGCCGCCGAGGCGAACGGCGATTTCGCCGAGGATGCGCTTCCGGCCCATGTTGTATTCGTCCTTTTCCGGAAGCTGCATGGTGGCGCCGAGGGCGCGCCCCCGGGGGACGATGGTCACCTTGTGGAGAGGCGTCACTTCCGGCATCAGCCGCATAAGGAGGGCATGGCCGGCCTCGTGGTAGGCGGTGGCGCGGCGCTCCTCGTCGGCGCGGACGCGGGAACGCTTTTCGCGGCCGAAACGCACCTTGTCCTTGGCTTCCTCGAGGCATTCCATATCGACCGCGTCCTTGCCGCGCATGGCGGCGATGAGGGCGGCCTCGTTCACCAGATTTTCGAGATCGGCGCCGGAGAAGGTCGGCGTGCCCCGGGCGATGATGGACAGATCGACGTTTTCCGCCAGCTTGACCCCCTTGGCGTGGACCTTGAGGATTTGCTCGCGCCCCCTGACGTCCGGCGCGTCGACATAGATGCGGCGGTCGAAGCGGCCGGGACGGAGCAGCGCCGGATCGAGGACGTCGGGACGGTTGGTGGCGGCGATGACGATGACGTTGTCGTCCGACTGGAAGCCGTCCATTTCGACCAGGATGGCGTTGAGGGTCTGGGCGGTTTCGATGCCGGATCCGGGCAAGTCGTTGGCGCGCTTCCGGCCGACCGCGTCGATTTCGTCGAGGAAGATGATGCAGGGCGAATTGGCCTTGGCCTGTTCGAACAGGTCGCGGACGCGGCTGGCGCCGACGCCGACGAACATTTCGACGAAATCGGAGCCGGAAATGGTGAAGAACGGCACATCCGCCTCGCCGGCGATGGCTTTGGCCAGGAGCGTTTTACCCGTGCCCGGGCCGCCGATCAGCAGAACGCCCCGGGGCAGACGCCCGCCCAGCCGCTGGAAGCGGGACGGCTTTTTCAGGAATTCGACGATTTCCTCCACTTCGGCCTTGGCTTCGTCGACGCCGGCGACATCGTCGAAGGTTTTGCGGTTTTTGTCGCGGGTCACGCGCACCGCCCGCGATTTGCCGAACGACAGCATGCCGCCGCCGCTCCGCATCTGCCGGTAGACGAAGAAATAGAACAGCAGGGCGAGGAGACCCGCCCAGGCGAGAAGCGGGAGCAGGTCTTTCCAGATGCCCGGCCCCTCGTAGGTGAAGCCGACATGGTTTTCCATGAGCAGCTTTTCGAGTTCCGGAATGGAGCGCGGGTGGGCGCTGGTGGAGAAGTTGCGGCCGCCCTGCTCGCTCACCGGCATGCCGGAGGTTTGGAATTCGCCGCGGATATTGCCGTTTTCCTTGTCGATGATTACCGAACTGACGCGGCGCTTTTCCAATGCGTCGAGGAATTCGCTGTAGCGGATTTCGCGGCCGCGCCTGGCCTGATCTCCCGGTCCCTGGAGGAAGAGAACGCCCAGCACGAACAGTATGATGACTCCCCACATCCACATGGAACGGCCCATGCGGGGCTGGCGGGGAGAGCGATCGTTGTCAAAAGGGTTTGCCATGTCGTTTTCCTGTGTTGTCGGCCGGCCGTCGGGGCCGGTCCGGTTCTTCGCATATGAATGCGCCGCGGGGCGCGAGAAATAATTCGCCGTTATCGATATAAACCGGCGCCCCGCTTGCGGGGCGCCGCGTCGAAACTATAGGCAACCTCTAAAAACCTCGATTTCTAAATTTTAGAGGTTCCCTATATCAGAGCGAATTCCGCCCGCCCTGTCAACCCGATTCTCCCGACGCCTTTACCTGTCGGGAATTCACCACATCCCTACGGTGCGCCTGACAATTTCGCCGGCCAGGGCGGCAACGGCGCCGGTTTCGCCCTCCCAGGCGGTCTGGCCGCGCGACGCTTCGTACACGCCGTAGCTGTGGCCGGTGTCGGTGGAGGTGATGACCACATCCTTCAGCAGGTATTTTCCCTGCACGTTGTCGTAAAACGAGAAAGTGGCCTCGACCGTAATCAGGACGGTGCCGGGTTCGTTGGTCGTCGTTTCCCTGAGGGTGGAGCGGGTGATGTTGGTGATTTCGCCGGTGATGAGGGCGTCGCCGTTGCGGCTGGCGACGCGTATGTTCGGATCGGCGTTGATTCTGTCGATAATGGCGCGGGTGATAAGGCTTTCGATGGTTTTGTACATCGTCTTGTTCTGGAAGATGTGCACTTCGATGGTTCTGACATGATCCGGCAAACCGGACCGGGTCGACGTGGTGCACCCCGCCAATACCGCCGCCAACGCCGCCATCAGCGCCCAAACGCATATGTGTTTGCCCAATCCCCGCATTGGTTCCCCCGGTTATGTGTTGTTGATGAGGAGCTGCGATTTAAGATTTATGATTGTAGATTTAAGATTTATTCCTCACAGCAACGCTTTTTGCAAGAATAAATCTTAAATCTACAATCTGCAATCTTAAATTCTAAATTTCCGATTATCTAAATTCCTCCCCCATTGTCCAGCCCCCTTGCGCGCCGTTGCGCGGATCCGGCGAATAGCCGGGTTGCGCGTACTGGGGCTGCTGGGCATATTGGGGCTGAACATACTGCGGTTCAACGTATTGGGGTTGGACATATTGCGGCTGGGAATACACGGGCGGCGCATTGTAATAGGTGCCGGCCGATTGCGTCGGGTACGATGAATACGGCTGGCTGTACGACGGCGCGGAGTACGTGGGAGACATGGGCGCTCCAACGCCCACCAGATCGGACGGGGAAGCGTTATATTCCAGGCCCTGAAGAACGGGCGGCTGGTTCGGGCTGGAATAAATCGGAGCGGGCGCCGGGGTCGACTGATAGATCGGCGGCTGGTACGTCGTCGTTCCGGACGGCATGGTCGGCGCCGGAAGGAAATTGCCGGAAGAGCCGGAGAAGGAGGGCGCCGCGGCGATGGCGGTGCCGTCGTTCACCGTGATCAAATCGGATTCGCTCACCGTCGGCAGCGGGTTGGGCCCGAGGAACGACGATCCGCGCGCCGGCGCCAAATCGGTCAGGCCGGGAGGCGGAGCGGGCGGGGCGGACGAGGCGACCGTGCTCGGGGGAAGCGGGCTGTAGCCGCCGGACACGGTTCCCGGGCTATAGGGCGCGCTCGGAGCCGGGCTGAATCCGCCGCCGCTGGACGCGTCGATGAAGGACGGCGCCGGGGTCGGGCCTGCCGCGCCGGGCGCGGCCGAGGCGGGCGAATAGCCGAGGCCGACCGCGCCGTTCACCGTCGGATCGTCCCGCAAGCCGGCCGGCCGGACTCCGGCGGTGGCGCCGGCGGTGGCGGGCGGGCCGGTCTCGGGGACGCCGGCGATGGGGCCG
>JAVBRW010000380.1:0-6274 GCA_031547475.1 Planctomycetota bacterium | reverse complement strand
CGGGTGCCGGGGGCGGGCGTCCCCGCCGGCATCGATATGGCGCTGACGCTGGTCGGCATGATTTGGGGCGACGTGCTGGCCCGATCCATCCAGCTCGGCATGGAATACGCGCCCCGGCCGCCCTATGGCGGCGATCCGGCCTCCGCGCCGCAATCGGTGAAGGACACGCTTATCGCCCGGAACTCCCAGCGCCTGCGGGCGCGGAAAACGGCGATCATAGAGGCGATGCGGGTTCGCCAGGACTGACGTCGCGGAAAACGGCGATTGAATCGCCAACCGCCATTTTCCATCACACCCCTCCCGCTCCAATCCCTTCCCCGGATTGGTTCCCCAAAACCTTTTGTCCGCACGGGCGCCAGAGTGACGCCGTTTGTGCGGACAGGATATTTCCGATGGGGCATTCCGCCCAATGCCCGGTCTATTTCCGAGACGCTTCCGCCACCGTTCCCTTTCCGAATCCGGGAGGGGAACGGCTTTTTCCGGAATTCACAAAACCATTGAAAGCGAATGGGTTGGCGGTTAGAATCGCCTGGGAAAGTGCTGCCATTGTTTCGGGGGATAACCGGTGGAACAAAAAGCTCTCGCCCATCTCGACGAACGTTTCGGCCATGTCGCCATCGATATGGGCCTGCTCACGCCCGAGCAGGTGGCGGACATCCAATTGCGCGTCGTTCTCTCGCGGACGGAAAGCCAGCGTCCTTCCTCGTTCGGCGCCGAGGCAATCGCATCCGGTTTTCTCGACGCGAAAGGGCTGGAGGCGCTGGAAGCGGAAGAGCACCGCCGCCGCCGCCTGATCAACGGCTACGAAATCATCGACCTGCTGGGCATCGGCACCATCTCCACCGCCTACCATGCGCGCCAGCTCGCCATGGACCGCGAGGTCGCGCTGAAAATACTCCATCCCCGCCTCGCCTCCGACCCGGTGTTTGTCCGCGCCTACATAGCCGAGGCGCAGGCGGTGTCGCAGTTCCATCACCCGAACATCGTCCAGGGGATAGACGCGGGGGAATCGAACGGGTTCTACTATTTCGCCCACGAATATTTGTCCGGCGGCAGCCTGGCCGATCGCCTGAAGGCTGGATCGGCGCGCTTTTCCGAAAACCGTCTCCTCATGTATTTGCGGCAGACCAACGCGGCCCTGAAGCACGCCTGGGCGGTGGCGGTCTATCACGGCGACATCAATCCCGGCAACCTGCTCCTGGACGGGCGCGGCAACATCAAGCTCGCCAACCTCGGCGTTCCCCGCGTGGCGGGAATGGTCACCCGGGGCACGCGGATGGCGCCCGGTTTCATCCGCTGCGGCCCCGAGTACGCCGCGCCCGAGCAGGTGGAAAAGCCGGAGATTGTCAACGCCCGCACCGACATCTACAATCTTGGCGCGACCTTTTACCATATTTCGTTCGGCATCCCGCCGTTTCGCGGGCGCGGCAACGACGAGCTGATCGCCTACCGGACCTCCAACCCCATGCCGTCGTTTTCCCTCAAGGAGCAGGAAGGCTTTTCCGGCAAGTATCTGCGCCTGCTCCGCGACATGCTGGAAGCGGATCCGAACAACCGGCCTGCCGATCCGGAAGAACTGGACGCGCGCCTGGAGCGGTTCCATATTTCGGACGGGGACGAACTTGCCCGCCAGGTCCGCCAGGTGGCCGGTCCGGCCGGCAAGGCGCCCGCCAGCGTCCGCGTCCGGGCGCGGTCGACCGCACCCAGCCTGGCGGCGGAGCGGCGGTTTTCGCTTCGCGCGCGGACCGGCTGGATCCGTTCGCCGCGCTGGCTCAAATGGCTGGTTGCCGCGCTTTTGGCGCTTGCCGCCGTCGTGGCGTGGTATTGGGCGTTTTTCAGTGCGTAAGGGCCTGTCAGGAAATAACTATAGCAACTTTTCAACAGAAACGCAGCTATAGCGCATTCGATAAAGGCCCCGGTGCTTCATTTATTATCTGACAGAACCTAAGGGGAGTTTTGCAAAATGCGTCTGGTATAAGGGTGCAGCGCACTGTACAGGACTATTTTTATTCGGTATTGTCTCCCCTGCTGGCGAACATTTATCTGCACTATGCGCTCGACCTGTGGTTTGAGGACGAGGTGAAGCAATGCCGCAAGCCACTCAGCCAAATGGGAGAACCCATGCTAGCCGCGCTCCGCTCCATCGCCATCACCGGCATCGACGCGGTGCCGGTCGAGGTCGAGCTGGATCTCCATTACGGCAGGCCGTTCATGCGCGTCGTCGGCCTGGCGGACAAGGCGGTGCAGGAAGCGCTCGACCGGCTGGTGCCGGCGGTGCGGAACAGCGGCTACGATTTCCCCGTCAGCCGCCGGCTCGTCTACAGCCTTGCCCCGGCCGAACTCAAGAAAGAGGGCGCCGTCTACGATCTGCCCATGGCGTTGGTGACATTGGCAACCACCGGGCAGCTTGTTTTCCAACCGCCTGGCAATTTCCTCGTCATGGGCGAACTGACCCTGGGCGGCCAGCTCCGGCCCATCCGGGGCGCGCTGGCGGCCGCCATCGCGGCGAAGCAATCCGGCTACGACGGCGTTGTCCTGCCCTTCGACAACGCGGCCGAAGCGGCGGCGGTGGAAGGCGTGCGGGCGGTGGGGGTGAAAACGTTGGCCGAGGCGGTCGGTTTTTTCGCGGGCGCCTGGACGCCGCCGGACATCCCGCCCGCCGCCCCGCCCCGCGACGACGAAACGCTCTGCTATTCCGACATGCGCGGGCAGGCGATGGTGAAGCGGGCCATGCTGGTGGCGGCGGCCGGCGCCCACCACTGCCTGCTGATGGGCCCGCCCGGCAGCGGCAAAACGATGGCGGCCCAGCGCCTGCCGTCCATACTGCCGCCGCTGACGCTCCGCGAAAGCCTCGACACCACGAAAATCCACAGCGTGGCGGGCGAAATCCGCCCGGGAGAGGGCCTGCTCCGCCGCCGCCCCTTCCGGGCGCCGCACCACAACGCCAGCATGCCCGGGCTGGTGGGAGGCGGTTCGCTGCCGCGCCCGGGGGAAATTTCCCTCGCCCACAACGGCGTCCTCTATCTCGACGAGGCGCCGGAGTTCCCGCGCCAGCTTTTGGAAACGCTCCGCCAGCCGCTGGAGGACGGCGTCGTCACCATCAGCCGCGCGGCGGGAACGGAATCGTTCCCCGCCCGCATGCAGCTTGTCCTGTCGATGAATTTGTGCCCGTGCGGCAGGCTGGGCGACCCGCGCCGCAAATGCCGCTGCACGCCGAACCAGGTGCAGGCGTACACCGGCAGGCTTTCGGGGCCGCTGTTGGACCGAATCGATCTGCATGTCGAAGTGCCGCCGGTCGATCACGAAAAGCTGATGGGCGCCCGCGACGGCGAGACGTCGGAATCGATGGCGCAAAAGGTGGCGGCGGCGCGCCGCATTCAGGAAAAGCGCTTCGCCGGCGCCGCGACGCCGGTGAACCCGTCGATGGCGCCGTCCGACGTGGAACGGCATTGCCGCCTGACCCGCGAGGGCGAAACGCTCCTCCGCACGGCGGTCAACGATTACGGCCTGTCGGCGCGGGCGTACGGCAGGATATTGAAGGTGGCGCGCACCATCGCCGATCTCGAGGGCGCGCCGGACATCGGGCTTGAACATTTGATGGAAGCGGTGCAGTACCGGCGGGCGGACAGGAAATAGTACCGCTTTTATTTGACGCCCGCTATCTCGCGGTGCTTTCTTTTCTGGATTGGAGTGGATGATTTGCTTTTGGCCGCTCCAGTTCGGCTTTTTTTGGCGGAAGGGGATTTTCGCAGCATATCGACAATGACTTGGTTCATGCTTTTGCCCGTCGCTTCCGCTTGCATTGTGATGCGGTTATGGACATCATAGGGCAGTTCAAGCCGGACATCCAGTTCGTCTGGCCGCTCCGGTTTTCTGCCATCCTCGGCGCAACATTCCAGATAAAAATCCATGGCGTTGTGAAAGTCCTCGGTCAGCTCCTTCACGCTTTCACCGTGAAAACCGATGATGGAATGCTTCAGTCCAAGCACTTCACCAACAAATAGACCGTCCTCCGCACTGTATTCGACCTGGGCGGTATAGCCCCGATAGTGCATGAAATTTTCCCTCATGGTTTCACTCCCACTTTTTCCAGAAACGCGCGCACCTGCTTGACCTGATATGCCACCGCCTCCTTGCCGGGATGCGGACGGTGCGCAGCCCATTCTTCCGATCGAAATCCGAATGAAACACGCGACCCGGCACCCTCGCGTGTTATACAACCAATGGCTGTCAACAATGACTCGATATCCCTGAAAGTAATATTCCGCGGGATTTGTTTCGCGAATATCGCGGCAAGGGTTTTTCTATGCTTGCTATTCATGGCGCCAATCCGCCCTCAATCAATCGCCACCGGTTTCCTGTCCTTGTCCTTCTTGAGCAAATCATCGTACTTGATCAAGTGCTGGAACGTCCGCCTGAGCCCGGTCGCGTCGATCAGCTTGAACAGCTTTTCGTCCAGATCGATTTCCTGGAGACGGCGGGTGACATCCGCCAGGTAGGCATCGTCGTTGACAAGCCGCAGGCATATTTCCAGCCACTGCTCCATCGAGTCGGCGATGAGCTCGCTCATGCCGATGCGGGTCAGAAGGGTGGCGGGGTAGCGGTTGTATTCGTGCCTGCCCCGGAGCACGACCAGCGGTTTCCCGAGAATAAGCGCGTCCACCGCCGTGGTGCCGCCGCCGAACGGGTAGGAATGCAGGGTGAAGCGGCCGATCTCCTGGCGCTCCATATAGGCGTCGTAGATGAGGTCGGGCTGGATGGCGTAGGCGGATTCCGGCAGCACGCCGGCGAAGTCCTGCATGGTGACCATGTAGGACGAATTGTTGGTGGCGCCGCAGCCGGGGAAGATGGAGAACATGACTTTCTTCGACGCCTGGTCGTAGATTTTCCGCATCATCGTCGCCATGCGGTAATTGTTCTTCATATGCATCCACGGGCAGTTGATGATGAATTCCGGCGGCATGGGCGGCTTCTTCAGGACATACGGCGGCTTCAAGGGATTGACCGACAGCCCGGGGAGAAGCACCAGACGCTCGTCGTAATTGTCTTCGGCGCGATCCGCCGTATCGACGTCCGAGCCGCTCAGGAAATAGTCCATGTACACGCTGGCCGAGCTCACCGGGTGGCCGGTGCCCATGCACTGGATGGGCGCGATCCGCATGTTGGCCAGGTAGACCGATTCCTGGCTCATGCCGACGTCGGGGAAGTAGGCGAGCTGGAAATCGTTGTTGACGATGTAGGAGAGATCGATTTTCAGCGGCGACGCCTCGATGTTGTAGACTTTCCTGAACAGCGACGTTTCCGGCGGGATGCGGCCGGCCGGCGCCAGGTTGACCAGCGTCAGATCGTAGTGTTTCGACAGTTCCTCGACGTAGGGATAGAAGGCGCGGTACACGGCGTGCTGGCCGTTCCAGTAGGCGCTGACGACGGCGATGGACTTGGGGTTAGGGTTGTTGTTGATGCGGACGGTGGAGCAGTATTTGCGGAGCGCGTTGCAGAACACCCGCTTCAGGATGCGGTCGCGGTTGTTGTCGACGTAGGTGCAGCGGAAATAGCCGCAGATAAGGTCGGAGTCGAACGGTTCGAAACGGTCGTCGGCGTTTTCGAGGAAATACTCGTAGTTCCGCTGCACGACGGGATGGACATAGGTGTCGGCCCAGTTCCACAGGCACGAATACCAGAGCGAGGTGAGGACCGGATTCGCCTCGAACAGCGGCTTGATGGGGATTTCCAGCCGGCTGCGGGGCGAATAGAGGAGAAGGAGCTTGGCCATGTTGCCGGGCTGGTTGATGATTTTCTTGATGCACTCGTCGCCGTTCCGGTGGGGCGTCACGGCCAGGAGGTTGGTCATGTTGCCGCCGCAGGTGAAAAGCATTTCGTCGCCCTGCTCGAGGGTGAAGGCGGGCTTTTCCAGCACCTGGAAAAAGAGGTCGAACAGTTCGGTGAAATACTGCTGATCGTTTTCGATGAACATGCTCATGTTCTGCCCGCGCACCACGCCCATGACCGACTTGAAGCGGATCATGAACTCCCGGTAGTTGCGCCGCCGGTAGAGTTTTTCCATTTCGGCGATGGGGTTGCGCACGGCGAAGGGCGCGCTCGATTTCATCATTTCATCGTAAAGTTCGATGGCTTGGGCCATGTCGGATCTCCAATTTATTGATTCCGTGATTTCTAATGTTGCTTGGGTTCCTTGCCGTCAAAGCCAATCCCGAGTTATCCCGGCACAACTTCCCGCTCGGGGTGCAGCGATCGTTTATCCCGCCGGGATGAC
>JAVBRW010000439.1:0-11696 GCA_031547475.1 Planctomycetota bacterium | reverse complement strand
GACGGTGGAATCGACGCCGCCGGAAATGCCCATGACCGCCTGGGCCTCGCCGACCTTTTCCCGCGTTTCCTTGATGGCGGTCTCGGCGAAGTCGGACATGACCCAGTCGCCTTTGCAGCCGCACACCTTGTACAGGAAGTTCTCGAGAATCTCGCCGCCCAGGGGCGTGTGGTGGACTTCCGGGTGGAACTGCAGGCCGTAGAAGCGGCGTTCCGGAATATAGAAGGCGGCGTGCGGGCAATCCTCGGTCGACATGATGTCGACCGTGTTCGGGGGCAGCGTCACCACCCGGTCGCCGTGGCTCATCCACACGTCGAATTTCTTGGGCAACCCTTCGGTCAGCGGCGCCTTGGCGGTGACGCGGGCGAGGGCGCGGCCGTATTCGCGGATCCCGGACGGGCCGACGACGCCTCCGAGCATGGTGGTGATGAGTTGCGCCCCGTAGCAGATGCCGAGGACGGGCACGCCGAGATCGAGGATGGCGGGATCGCATTTCGGCGCATGGTCTTCGTAGACGCTGTCCGGGCCGCCGGAGAGGACGACGGCGGCGAGGTTTTCCTTTTTCAAATCGGCCGCCTTGACCGTGCCGGCGAACAGCCGCGAGCGCACCCGCTGCTCCCGCAGCCGGCGCACGATAAGGCCGGTGTATTGCGAACCATAATCAAGAACGGCGACGGTCTGGTACAAGTGTTTCTCCTAATTATAAATTGTGACGCACTTATTGCGACACGGGCGCGTAACGGAGCGCCGCGTCGATGAACGACAGAAACAGCGGATGCGGCCGGAGCGGGCGGCTCTTGAATTCCGGATGCGCCTGGGTGGCGACGAACCACTGATCGCCGTCGATTTCGATAAGCTCCACCAGGCCGGATTTCGGATGGCGGCCGGAAATGCGCAGCCCGTGGTTCTCCAGCACCCGCACCTTGTCCGGATTGACCTCGTAGCGGTGGCGGTGGCGCTCCTCGATGAGGTCGGCGCCGTACGCCGCCCGGGCGAGGCTTCCCGCGTCGAGCCGGCACGGCTGCGCCCCGAGGCGCAGGGTGCCGCCCCGGGGCGTCGCCTTGCCCTGGTTGTCGAGGAGGGTTATCCAGCAGTTGTCGGGATTGCTGACCGCATGCTCTTCGTCCCATTCGGCGCTGACCGCGTCGGGGACGCCGCACACGTTCCGCGCGTATTCCACCACCGCGCACTGGAGGCCGTAGCACAGGCCGAGGTAGGGGACTTTGCCCTCTCGCGCGTGGCGAATCGCGGCCATTTTCCCGAGGGCGCCCCGGTAGCCGAACCCGCCCGGCACCACCACGCCGGCGTATTTCGACAGCGCGGCGGCGACATCGCCCTGCTCGAGCGATTCCGCGTCGATCCAATCGAGCTTCAGCCGGACGTCCCGCGCGGCGGCGGCGTGCAGGAGCGCTTCGCCGACCGACTTGTAGGTGTCGGCCATGCCGGAGTATTTGCCGACGGCGGCGATGTTGACGGTTTTTTCCGAAGCCACGGCGGCGGCGAAATTGCGCCACGGCGTCAAATCGACCGGCCCGCATTCCAGCCCGAGCCGGCGGCAGATCATTTCGTCCAGCCCCTGCTCGTGCAGCCGGTCCGGCACATTGTAGATAAGCTTGACGTCCGGCACGTCGATGACGTGATCCGGCGTCACGTTGGTGTGGAGGGCCAGCTTCGCCCGCGCGCCCGGCGACATGACGGTCTCGGACCGGCAGAGGAGGAAATCCATATGGAGGCCGCATTCCCGCAGCTTTTGGGCCGAATGCTGGGCCGGTTTCGTCTTGAGCTCGTGTTCGCCCGACGGCAGGCCGGGCAACAGCACCAGGTGGAGGAGGAGCGCTTCGCCTTTGCCTTTTTCCAGCATGAACTGGCGGAACGCTTCGACGAACGGCATGCCTTCGATATCGCCCACTGTCCCGCCGAGCTCGACCAGGGTGACGTCGGTTTCCGGCGGCGACGCCTGGACGATGGCGTTCTTGATGGCGTCGACCACGTGGGGGATGACCTGGACGGTGGCGCCGTCGTAGGCGCCGTTCCGTTCCCGTTCCATGACCGCGCCGTAGATTTGTCCGGTGGTGACGTTGCTTTGGCGGCTGAGGGTGACGTCGGCGAACCGCTCGTAATGCCCGAGATCGAGGTCGGTTTCCGCTCCGTCCTCGGTGACGAACACTTCGCCGTGCTGGTACGGGTTCATGGTGCCGGCGTCGCGGTTGAGGTAGGGGTCGAACTTGAGGAACGAGACCCGGAGCCCCCGGCCCCGGAGGAGCAGCCCGAGCGAAGCGGACACCACGCCCTTTCCGAGCGAACTGACCACGCCGCCGGTGATGAAGATGTATTTTCCCATTCGTACTTTCCGCTTCCTGCTAAACAGGTCATGACGACGCCGGGCGTCGTCATGACGGTAAAACAGAATTATACCCCAGCCGCACCGCCAGGCCAAAAAAAAAAATCCGGATGAAACGGATTACGATATCCCCGCAATCCCCATGGCGAACATGCCGATTCACGGCAGGGGCGGCCCTTGTGGCCGCCCACGGTCCAATTGCGAACAACCCGACGGCGCGAGGCAAAATCCGCCGGAAGGAAATCCATTGACGCATGATGCCATCGAGGTCCATACTAATAACAAAGGAGAACCGCCGCGCCGGCGCGCGACAAGGAGAGGGGAAACGCACACGGAAAGGGAGGCGATTATGAAAACCCTGGTGTTCAGCAGCAAATCCTCGACCCGCGACACGTTCGGGCGGGCTAACGGGAAGTTCGGGCTCGACCTGGAGTTCATCGAGCCCCGGCTGTCCGTGGAAACCGCCTCGCTTGCCAAAGGCTACGACGCCGTCTGCCTGTTCGTCAACGACACCGCCGACCGCCCGGTGCTGGAACGGCTTGCCGCCGACGGCATCAAGCTGGTCGCGCTCCGCGCCGCCGGCTTCAACAACGTCGATATCAAATACGCCCACCAGGCCGGCCTCTGCGTGTGCCGCGTGCCCGCCTACAGCCCGCACGCCGTGGCCGAGCACACCGTCGGCCTCATGCTGACCCTGAACCGGAACATCCACCGCGCCCACGCCCGCGTCCGGGAAGGCAATTTCTCGCTGGAAGGTTTGATGGGATTCGACATGGCGGGAAAAACGGCCGGCATCATCGGCACCGGGAAAATCGGCGCCCTGGTCGCCAAGATTCTGAACGGTTTCGGCTGCCGCATTCTCGCCGCCGATCCGTTCGTCAATCCGGAAGTCAAGGCCATCGGCGCCTACGTGCCCGTTCCGGAACTCCTGGCCGCCTCCGACATCGTCACGCTCCACTGCCCGCTGACGCCCGAATCGTGGCATTTGATCAACATGGACACGCTCCGCCAGATGAAAAAGGGCGCCATGCTCGTCAACACCAGCCGGGGCGGCCTGGTCGACGCCCGGGCCGCCATCGCCGCGTTGAAAATGAAACAGCTCGGCTATCTCGCCCTGGACGTCTACGAGGAGGAGGCGGATCTGTTTTTCGAGGATTTGTCCGACCAGATTATCCAGGACGATCTCTTCGCCCGCCTGATCACCTTCCCCAACGTCCTGATCACCGCCCACCAGGCGTTTTTCACCAACACGGCGCTGGACAACATAGCCGAAACCACGCTGTCCAACATCGACGCGTTCGCCAGGGAGGGGAAGTGCCAGAACACGGTCCTTCCCGATCTGACCACCACTTCCAAACGGATTAGGTGAGGCATGGTATTGGGGAAAACGAAACCGGGGAAGGATTCCCTTCCCCGGTTTCGGACCCCCTGCTTTGCGTTTTCCCCGTCATTTGCCGGTGTCGGGCGCCGGGGTTGTCGATGTCGTCGGGTACGGCAATTCTTCCTTGACGTTGTTCAGGAACCAGTTCTTGCTGGCCAGGAAGAAAATGAGGGCGGCCGCCGCGGTGGCGATGCCGATCCAGAACGATATCTCGTACGGGATGTTGAAGCCGATTTTCTCCATGCAGATGTAGGTGACGACGATGGTGGTCATGATGGTGGCGGGGATGGAGGCTATCCAGTGGATGGATTTCCGCTTGACCAGATAGGCGGCGGCGGTCCACAGGACGATGGTGGCCAGCGTTTGGTTCGACCAGCCGAAGTAGCGCCAGATTATGCCGAAGTTGATGCGCGACAGGGCGATGCCGATGACGAACAGCGGGATGGCGATGAGGAGCCGGGAGGACATGGCTTTCTGCTTGTAGCCGAAAATGTCGGAAATGGTCAACCTGGCCGCGCGGAAGGCGGTATCGCCGGAAGTGACCGGCAGCACGACCACCCCGAGGATGGCGAGGGCGCCGCCGATGGGGCCGAGGAGCGTGGTGCAGACCTGCGAGACCACGGCGCCGGTGTTGGACAGGGCGCCCGCGTCGATCAGGGCCTGGGCGGTCGGGTAGAAGGTCATGCCGGCGGTGGCCCAGATCAGGGCGATGATGCCTTCGGCAATCATGGCGCCGTAGAACACGGCGCGGCCGTTGCGTTCATTGATCATGCAGCGGGCCATCAGGGGCGATTGGGTGGCGTGGAAGCCGGACAGCGCGCCGCAGGCGATGGTGACGAAGAGGAGGGGCCACATCGGCAAGCCTTGCGGATGGGTGTTTTTCCACTCCGCCCATGCGTAGAAGTTGTAGCCCTCGACCACCATGCCGCCCGCCACGCCGACCGCCATGATGATGAGGACGACGGCGAAGATGGGGTAGAGCTTGCCGATGATCAGATCGATCGGCAGGATGGTGGCGGCGAAGTAGTAGGCGAAAATGATCAATACCCATATCCATCTTTCCACTCCGGTAAGGTTCTGCATCAACCCGGCGGGGGCGGTGACGAAGACGACGCCGACCAGGATCAGGAGGACGATGGAGAAGGCGCGCATTATCTGTTTGAAAATGCCCCCGAGCGTGTGGCCGACCACGTCCGGCGTGGATTTTCCGAGGTAGCGTTCGGACAGCATGCCGGAGAAATAGTCGTGGACGCCGCCGGCGAAGATGGAGCCGAGCACGATCCAGAGGAGGGCGGTCGGGCCGTACAGTGCGCCCATGATGGGGCCGAACACCGGGCCGACGCCGGCGATGTTCAGGAGCTGGATGAGAAACACTTTGGCGGTGGGCATTTTGATATAGTCGACGCCGTCGGCCATTCTGTCGCACGGCATGTCGCGGCCGTAGTCGGCTCCGAAGCATTTTTCCACAACGCGGCTGTATATCATGAACCCGAGGATAAGAGCCGCCACTGCGAGGAAGAAGTACAGGTACATTGGCATAGTTCATTCTCCAGGAATATGGTGGGCGATTGCCTCGTTTACAGTTGCGCCAACAATGGACGCCCGGTGAAGAAAATGGATGTGATCGTTTTTACGAAAACGGTTTTACGGTGTGAATATCGTTATCAAGCCATAGGCGCCCTCCTTTATTCAAGGAAATGTAGCGTATTGCTTGCCGTTTAGGTCGCCGGTCAACGCGGCGGCGACATTGCGCATTGGGG
The DNA here is from genome assembly GCA_031547475.1 of Planctomycetota bacterium. Taxonomy (GTDB): domain Bacteria; phylum Planctomycetota; class SZUA-567; order SZUA-567; family SZUA-567; genus JAJBSZ01. The sequence goes on along the minus strand of JAVBRW010000439.1, from coordinate 6,214 downwards.
CGGGGAATGGGGCTCTCAGTCCGGTTTCGCTTCGAAAAAACGTTTATTCATCACAAACAACGAGTTTTGCATGAAAGTTTCGAGTGTTGCGATATGCTTCGGATAGACGTTATCTCCATGATAATGACGCTGTTTCAATTTGCAACCAAAAAATTCCTCACATGTTCGGCAAATTCCCGGTCATCCTGGTTTATGTGGTCAATCCACCAATCTTTAAGATGGTTGAGAAATTGCGTCGGATCGTTGATTATATTGTCTATCGCCGCCATCGAACACAAACGCTCGTATAAAACGCGGTGTTGTTCCTTGTGATCGATATAGCCCGGATAGCCCGATCGCGCCATGAGATCCTCTTCGATGGCGAAGTGCACCCTGGATTCAAGGTGAATTATTTCCACCATCGACGCCAGCAATTCGTGATTGTTCTCCATGCCCAGTACATAAAACATCGAATTAATCTGCGAAACAACGCCTCGGTGCTGCTCGTCGATAATGGGAATACCGAGGTTGTGCGCTTTATTCCAGGCGATAAGTACACTTTTCATTGTGATGCTTTCGTAAAAATCCTGTCTCTTTTATAATAAACCGCATGGAGGGGTATCGCAACTCTTTTTATAAAAACCCGCAGAAAGGCGGGAAGCGATTTCCACGTTCAAAGGGACGTATGCGCGCAATCCGCCGCCAATTTTCATTTTTTCCGATAAACGGTCGGCTTGACATATTCGAAACGGTGGTTGACCCCGCTCAGGCTTTCCGAATGGCCGATGAACAGATAGCCGCCCACATTGAGTTGATCGTAATAGCGGTTGATCAACGCCTCCTGGGTGGGGCGGTCGAAATAGATCATGACGTTCCGGCAGAATATGAAATCGAATTTGTTGCGGAACGGCCAGTCGCTGAACAGATTCAGGTGGCGGAACGTCGTCATGCGCCGGAGCGGTTCCTTGACGCAGTAGGCGGGCTTGCCCTTGTTGTCCTCGCACGCATTGAAGTATTTTTTGACGATGGCGGGGCTGACGCCTTGCAGGCGCTCCTTCGCGTACATGCCGCGCTGCCCGTGCGCCACCACTTCGGTATCGATGTCGGTGGCGAGCAGCTTGACGTCCCATTCGTCCAGGCGGCCGACGGTTTCGTGGATGGTCATGGCGATGGTGTAGATTTCCTCGCCGGTCGAGCAGCCGGCCGACCAGCCCCGGAGACGGATCTTGCCGCCCATCCGGGGGCCGGCTTTGGCCAGTTCGGGCAGGAGGGTTTGGGACATGAAGGCAAAATGCTCGTTCTCGCGGAAAAACGAGGTCAGGTTGGTCGAAATGGCGTTCATCACCTCGCGGAGCGCCTCGCCCGTCGTGTCCGACTGCATCCAGTTGAAGTATTCGCGGAAGCCGGACATTTTGCGCTGGCGGATGACTTTGCCGAATCGCGCGCGCACCAGCTCCATCTTGTTTTTGCCAAGGCTGATGCGGGCCTTGTCGTATATGTATTTGCAGATCTTGTCGAACAGTTCGGCGGTGAGATCGTCATCGCGGACCTGAACCTGCGTAGTGCGGCCGATCTGGCCGCGTTGCTGCAAAACCATACAATTCTCCGGACGATCGACCGATGCGCGCCGCCGCCACCAGGCGGCGGAACACGAATCCGTTCAGCGGTAAGCTTCAATTCGTAGTTCTACTCGATCGGGGGGATAAAGTCAATCGCGGGCGGGGACAGTCTCATGGTATAAAGATCCTTTCCGGCTCCCCCGCCCGTGATGCGGAACGCGAGGCGCTGCTATGCCGACGTCACTCCTGCTACGCGACTGTTACAGAAACCGCACCCACAACAGTCGCGCGATCAAAAGGTTGCATCGCGAAAGGGACGCCGCGCCGTTTTCCGCCGGCGCCTTTCGGATACTCGGCAACCCTAAACTCATGCGGCATTTGCGGATGTGGTTCCCGCAAATGCCGCGTTGTGGGATTGCTTTGAAATTCGGTTTCTTGTTCCCGGCAAACGCATCGATCACTGGTGGGGCGGCCCCACTGTACACGACTATTTTTCGGTGCCGCCCCGCTAACCAGCGCTTTCGGCACAAGTTACCCCACCCTCCAGCCCTCTTGTTGGGAAAACGTGAGGATTACGGGGGGATTGCGGGGACATTATGTTTAATTATGCGGCGGTTTGCATAATTAAATTTCGTGTCCCCGTAATCCCCCCGTAATCCGGCACCTAAACGGAAGCAACGCGTTACGCCTTCAGCAGCCCCTTGGCAATCGCTTCGCCGCCATTCAGCAAGTGGATAATCGGTTGCGGCCGATCGACTCCTTCGACAAACGCCGGCCGCGCCGCCCACGGCGCGCAGGACAGGACGTTGGCCAGATCCATCCAGTACTGCACCCGCGCCGGTTTCAGGCCCCAGGTCATGTGGAGATGGTTGGCGGGGGCGTAGTGCTTGTATTCCATCATCGACGCGTATTTCGGCACAATCCAGGTGTGGGGCCAGTCGTAGTTGGAAGTGCCGCGAACCGCTTCCGACAGCTTTTTCGGCATTTCGACCGTGCAGGCCTCGTCCCAGAACAGCGTGAATTGATCCTTCAGCGCGCTGTAGGCGAGGCGTCCGGCAATGCCTTCGATGCCGCCGGGCGAGACGTAGGTGACCGAATTGCCGCCGCCCATGAAGTAGTTGGCGTCGACCAGCGGCATGGACACGTTTTTGAGAATGTCGGACGGCTTGTCGCCGGGCATGCCCGCCCAGTCGAGGGAGGCGGAACCGGAGTTGTCGCCGTCGACGAAACCCTTGACCGCCCACAAATCCTTTTTCGAATATTTCACGCCCGCCTTGTCGGCGAACGCCTTGATTTCCCACGGCTCCCAGCACTTGCGGAAATCCATGAACAGCGGCGGATTGCCGCCCGACAGCCAGGTGAAATACAGCATGGTGAGCAAAGCCTGCATGTCCGATTCGGTCGCGAACGGCAACGGCGCCTTGAAGCCCTGGTGATCGAAGGTCGAGTTGAACAGCGATTCCATGATGTCGGCGACCGGCAGCGGAATGCCCCGGGCGTCCGAGCCCCATTCGAGCTGGCTCATGAAACCGCCGCCGACCGCGTTCAAATCCTTCAGCAGATCGCGGACGATAAGGTACATGGCGATGCTCTGGTTGAACTGTTCCGAATGCTTTTCCGTCTTGATGACCAGGCGTTTCCCGATGTGCTTGTCCACCCAGGCGCGAAGCTCTTTCGCCTCCTTGGCGTCGTAGGCTTTTTTGGTCAGCAGGTCGGCCAGGAGCTTCATGTCGAGGCGGGTGATTTCGACCCCGAAGGTGCGGCGGGTGGCGATGACGTGGGCGAGGGCGGTCTCCATGCCCATGGAATCGTGGCCGAACACCACGACCCGGCGGCCGCGCAGCCCGGCGTGGGCAAGGGCGGCCTGGCACCAGTCGGTCAGATCGTCGGCGGTGGATTCGGTCATTTTCGGGTTGTCGCCGCCGTCCGGCCAGGTGCCGACGTTCAGGTGGACCATGCGCCCGGCCTGCGACAGCGCGCCGACGGCGGCCTGCGCGAACACGACGCCCGGCAGGGTGGCGGAATTGCCGCAGGTGATGTTGAGGGGCGTTTCCTTGGGGAAGTGGGCGAGGAAGGACAACAGCGTCGGCTGAGGGAAGCACCACGAATCCGGAACGCAGACCAGGATGTCGGCGCCCGCGTCCCGCAGCTGCCGCGCCGCGATGTCTGCCGACTTCTCCTCCTTCACGAGCGTGGTGGTGTAGACCACCTCCGGGGAAACGCCGCCGGGCAGCTTGACGCTTTTCGCCAAAATGTCGGCCGTCATTTTGACGATGTTTTGTCCGCGCGTCCAGAATTTCGGCTCGATGCGCGGATCGTTGGTCGCGAACACGCCGATGACCGGAAGCTTGACGCCGGAATGGGATTTCTCGCCTACATTTCTTGCCGCTGACATGGTTTTCTCCTTGCAGGGGGAAGGGAAATCCGAAATTTCGAATTCCATCAATAATGAACAATGTTCTGATATGATGAAGTTGTAAAGGCGGCGGCATTAATGTCAAGACGGTTTTTACAGGTTTTCTCTACTTTTTCGCCAGCCGCACTTTTTCCGCCGCGTCTTCCTGCCCGTGGGCGGCGGCCTGTTTGTACCATTTCATCGCTTCCTTTATGTCCTGCGCCACGCCCAATCCGGTTTCGTAGCACAGGCCGACGCGGTATTCGGCGTCCTCGTCGCCGTAGGAGGCCGATTTCTTGTACCACTCGGCCGCCTGTTTCGGGTTTTTCGGCGTGCCGTAGCCTTCGGCGTTGCACATGCCGAGATGGTACATGGCTTGCGGGCAGCCGCCCTTGGCGGCGCGGGTGAACCAGCGGAAGGCGGCGTCGTAATCCTGTTTCACGCCGGCGATGCCGTACAGGTAGGTGTGGGCGATGGAGTGCATGGCGTCGACCCTGCCGCGCTCCGCCACTTTTTCGAACAGTTGTATCGCTTTGGCGCCGTCGCCGGCGTCGAGGTATTGATCGGCTGTATCGAAGTCGTCCATTTTTTTATCCTCGATGGGGGAATCATGAAAAGCGCATTGCGCCGTACAGGGCGCAATGCGCTATTAAACCGCCAATCCGGTGTCGGCGCAAGTGTCTCACACCACCAGCGACAATAAAAACACCACAACCATCGCCACGCAGCCTTCCACCGCCGTGGCGGTGGTGTAGACCTTGTAGGCGATGTTCACCGGCAGGTCGGAGAACTGGGACACGACCCAGAAATAGCTGTCGTTGGCGTGCGACACGACCATGGCGCCGGCGCCGATGGCGATGACGCACAGGGCAGGGTTGATGCCGAGCTGCGCCAGGAGCGGGGCCATGATGTTGGCGGTGGTGATGATGGCGACGGTGGACGAGCCTTGCGCCGTCTTGATGGCGGCGGAGATGATGAAGGGCAGGAAAATGCCGATGCCGGCGGTCGACAGGTTGGTCTTGATGAATTCGACCATCGGTGATCCCTGGAGGATGCGGCCGAAACAGCCGCCGGCGCCGGTGATGGCGATGATGACCGCCGCGTCCTTGATCCCGAGGCCCATCCAGTCGTTGACCGCCGTGCCCATGTCCTTCCGCGGCACCAGGAACAGGGCGCAGACGACGCCGATGAGGAGCGCCATGACCGGGTCGCCTATGTTGGAGATGAAGTCGGTGGCGCCGCCAAACGGTTTCGACTTCAGGTCGGCGACCGATTTCATGAGGATGAGGAAAATGGGGAGGACGATCGGGAGGAAGGAGGCGAAGGCGGAGGGGAGCTTGCCGTATTTGGCCATCAGTTCGCTGTAGGATTCGCCGCCGGTGACCGGGATGTCGAACTTCGACGCCACTTTCAGCGCCCAGACGTATCCGGCCAGCGCGGCGGGAATGGACGCGATCAGGCCGTAGAAGATGACGACGCCGAGGTCGGCCGACAGCGTGCCGGCGGCGGCGATGGGTCCGGGCGTCGGCGGAACCATGGTGTGGGTGGCGTAAAGGCCGGTGGCGAGGGCGACGGCCATGATCGCCATGGATTTGGCGCTTTCCTTGGCGAGCGCGCGGTTCAGCGGCGACAGGATGACGAAGCCCGAATCGCAAAACACCGGTATGGAGACGACCAGCCCGGCCATGTTCATGGACAGGGCGGCGCGGTCGCGGCCGACCAGCCCGAGAATGGTCCGGGTCATGACCAGGGCGGCGCCGGTCTTCTCGAGTATGACGCCCATGATGGTGCCGGCGATGATGACGATGCCTATGCTGGACAGCGTGTTGCCGAAGCCGGTCTTGATGTTGGCTATGATGTCCTTGAACGGCATGCCGATGAGGATGCCGTAAACGACGGCCACCACCAGCAGGACGAAGAACGCGTTAACCTTCCACTTGCCGGTGGCGATTATGATCAGCCCCACCATGATGATCAGGAACACGAGAGACAACATGCCTGCGTCCATGCGATTTCCTTTCGTGGATAGATAAATGCTCCGCGCCGATTCCGCGCCAGTCGCGGGCGCGCGGAAGGATCTGCTTTGTGGAGCAAGCGCATTTCCGTGGGATGCCTTGCGGCAATGGCTGCGCATATTGCGTTAAACTACGCATCATTATGGAGCGGAACCTACGCAAGTCAAGGGGATGCGAACACCGGTTTCCACGAATAATGTCTGTAAACAGCCGTATTTTTTCTTGACGGGTTTGATAAATTGTATACATTGTTTTCGGTTTGCCGC
>JAVBRW010000399.1:0-6914 GCA_031547475.1 Planctomycetota bacterium | reverse complement strand
CATGCCGACACCAATGCTACCAATCCGACGGCGATTGTAAATAGCAATCCCATCCACGGATGATGGATGAGCGTGGAGCCGGCGCAGGAAATGCCGAAGCCGACAGCCGCAAGGCCAAAGCCGGTCGGCCGGCTGATCAGGACCATGACCAATCCACCGACAATCAGGAACCCCAGCCCGGCGGCGTAATAGGGCGTGAGCGAACCGGATACCCATTCCACCGCTGGGCCGAAAAAGCTGGTCGCGCCGTCCGCCGGCACCGGTTTGACAGAACGCCGGCACCCGGCAAGCCCAATCACCCCCAATGTGGCGAGCAGGAAAACAACCCCAAGCGCATCCTTTTTCATCTGTCCCCCGCCTCCTTCATGAGCACGGTGCCGGCCGGCACGTCCATAACGATGACCCGGGGATCGGATTGCTTGTCATCGCAAACCATGACCTTGGCGTTGCGCACCGGCGCGGCCAGAGTGCCGAGAACGGCACCGGCCGGTTCCGGAACGCCGAACGCTCCGCCCTCCGCCACAGGCGCCGGACAGAACGTGGCGCCGGGTGGACAGACAGTGGCGCCGGTTTGCGCAGATTCACGGCCACTGCAGCCATGCATGCCCAACAGCATGAGCGCCGCTAACGCCAGCCCCGCGATCAATCCAATCAGCCCCTTTTTGCTTTGCTTCGACATAGTGTGTCCTCCTCAATGTTTCATGGACGAGCGGATGATATCCCAGGCGAAGCCAGCCAACGCGCTGGCGGCTGCGACCAACCCGGCGATCATCCATTTCTTGACGCCGCTGATGCGGTCATGGCACAGTTCCACACCGCCCTCGATATGCTTGATGCGGTTCGAATTCCGGCTGCAGCGGTTGAAGCCTTCGCCGTAGGCGGCGCGGTTGAAGGCCTCGGTCAGGGACCGAATCTCCGCCCGGAGTTCCTTGACCTCGCCGAACAATTTTGCGACTTCGCTTTCGCTCATGCGTTGGCGGCGCCCTTTTTGGCGTTGTCGGCGATGGTGTACGGGTAATCGACAATCGCCACCCGGGGGCCGCCGTGGCCGGGGCTGTTCAATACATTCAGACCGGGGATGGCGCCGGTGACGTTGCCGAGCGTTTCGCCGGCGACATCGGCGAACAAGCCACGCAGCCATTCGTCCTTATCCCTATCATCCGGCGGGCCGAAAGCCGATTGCCACATCGCCTTGAACATGACGAGCCCGATGGCGGGCAAAAGATTTTCTTTCGCCATGGTGGAGGCAAACTGTCCGGTACCCACCTGCCCGGCGCGCCAGGCGTCGGCGTACTGGTGCATGCGGCCGAAGCGGCGGATATTGGCGGAGATGAACATGGTGAAGAACTTCCAAAGATAGCTGGAATCCGATTGCATCAGCGCCAGGTCGGCGTTGAAGGTGGAAGTCTGCGACGCGGTTATCATGTCGGCGTACTGGATGGCGCGCGCCTCGACCTGCTCTTTCGTCATGCCGGCGGTATCGAAATCGCCGTGGCCGTCCAACCCCATGTTGTACGATGCCAGCCACACCGCCGCGGCGGTGGCGCGGTCGTTCATCTGGATCCATGTGAACGCGCTATTCCGGATATTGCCCGCCTGGCGATGCAGCCATTTGCGGATCGTGTCGTAATGCTGCTGGCCAAACTTGTCAACCATGGCTCCGCGCAGGCCGGCGTCCCGAGTGATGGCGTCGAATTCATGAAGCGCCTCGCCCATGGCGACGAAGCGGGTCACCGAATCGATATGGTTGATGATTTGCTTGAGCCCGAGGAAGGGCGCCCGCTTCACGACATGCTCGCCGGTCTTTTCATCCCGCACACGGGATTCGGCAAAGCCCTGGCGGATTTTCGCTTCACTGTGCACCGCATTCTGTTGATTTGCCCATATCCCGAGCGGCCGCTTCTTCGGCGTGCACCAGTTTGCCGGCGCGATTGTAAAATTCGAGGCGATTATTGAACGATACGATAAACAAGTTTTCCTGGCGGTCGAACCGGGCGTCGCCACCTTCCTTTTCGGCGATTTTGGCGGCAGCCCTCACCTCGGCCGGCGCGGCTTCGTTCGATGATTTCACCGTTTCGTAAAGCCGGTTCCGCTTCGTATCGAGTTCGAGGTTGCCGCCGAAATCCCCCGTGACAGGTTCGTTGTTGGCGCCTGTCACAGTGACGGTTTTGTACTTTTCTGGATCGCTCGCCATTTCAAATGCCTGTACATCCGTAGCATTGGTTCCATACAGCACGCCGGGTTTGTCAAACTTGAAGGTCTGTAGCAGAGGATACAAAACCGCCTTAGTTTCCAAGGGTGTCAGAACCCCGCCCTTGGCGTTCATGGCTTCGGCCAATGTTTCACGTGCTCGCAAGCTGAATTGGATGCGGCGCAGTTTTTCCGCTTCATCCTTCTCGTCCGGCAATTTGCCGCCGTTGCGGCGGGCGCAGCTATCAAGGTATAGTTCGTCGGCATAGGACAGATCGGTGGGCTTCACATCCGACAATCCGAAGGCGCCCTTTCCTTTTCCTTTGGCCGCCGCCTTCTCGTCCGGGCTCAAGTTCCCCCTGGCGCGCGCTTCCACATCATGCCACCACGGACCGTCGCCGAGACGAAGGCGATAATCCATCATGGCTGCCTCGTCCTGGAACATGAGGCGCAGCATTTCCGGATCGTAACTCATCAGGGTTTGCCATAACATCGTATCAGGCATGGGTTTTTCGCCATGCGATTTGATAAACGAGGAGTACTGCACCAACTTGCCATATACTTCCGGATGTTCGATGCGGATGTTTTCGGGAATAGAATCAATGCGATAATCATTTTTCGCGAGATCGGTCAGCGACGTATCGGATAAATCCTTGTTTGCCGCCACCTTTTCATGTTCTTGCTCTGCTTGATACTGCTTGGCAAAAGTGATAGCCTGACCCATTTGTTCGGGATGTTCGCCGAATTTTTCGAACGCCGCATCCAGAAGTTGGGTGCCTGTCAAGCCATCCTTGGCCCACTGCCGTCCAGAGGCGAGTGCATCGGCGGCACGATTGGCCGTTTCATATTTTTCACGAAGCCGACCGAACCGCTTTTCAAACTCCGCGTCGGTGAACAATTCCTTGATCTTCGGCGAATCCAAAAACGCCAACGCCGCCTGTGGGCCACCATCGCGAGCGGCGAGATTGGCGGCGACGGTTTCGGCGACGGCCATGGCTGATCTGCGGTTCTCGATGGCAAGGTATTCCGGAGGGGCGCCGCGAAATTTCTCCGCGTTGTTTGCCTCTATCCGGTGAATGGATTCCATGACTACGGCCGGTTCGCCTGGTAGCGCGGCGGCTTCGTTCAAAAGCTGCGCGTTGTCAGCGTCGATACTGGCAACGCGGTATTGTTCGTGTTGTTTCAGAACATGCTGGTCAGCCAGCAATTTGTTATGAGCATCGTAGTCAAGCCGTCCCTCATCGAACAATTCTATTGCACGGGGCGTTTTCAATTCTTTGGCGAAGTTGCCTGCCTGGTTTCGCGCATAGGTGTCCAGATCGTCCGGCGTCAAGTACGCCTTGTCGCCGGTGTAGTTGATGAAAATCTGATCACGGTAGCGGGAGGTATCGGTCTTGTATTTCGCCAGCGCTTCGGTCGCCTCGCTCTGGGCACGTTCCTCATAGACCTTGATGCCGTAGCGCTGCATTGCATCGCCACCCCGCTGCACCACTTCGCCAAACCGTGCCATTTCCCGCGCATGGTTCGCGCCGAAGTCGTCGGCATTCAGCCGCGGCCCCATGTCCACATCGGGAATACCCCGCACCCGCTGGCCGCCAAGGGGAGTATCGGGAATGCGCATGCCTGCCATAATCTATTTCCTCCACCCGCTGTAGCGGTCATACATTCCGGTCAAACCACCGATGGCCGCCGTTGCGGTAGCGAGGCCGACATTTGCGGCGCCGGACAATTGGCGCTGCGCCTCGAATTCCTGCATGCGCGCCTCTTGTTCGTGCGCCCAGGCTTCGCGGCCGTAATTGGTAATCTCCGTCTGCGCGGCGTATTCGGCCCATGCCATGGTGTCGGCCTGTACCTTGGCGGCGGAGCCGTAATTGACATCGACGCCGGACGCGGCGTAGGCGGCCCGCTGCTCGCCTTTCAGCTTCGTCCCTTCGAGCCGCCGCAGCCCCGCCTCGACATCGCCCCGCTTCCGGGCGTCATCGGCCTGGACGAGGGAAAGCTGCGCCTTTTGCCGCGCCATGGTGGCGTTCCACTGGCGCGCCATGTTGTCGGCTTCGGCCTGCTGCCTGGCGGCGGCGGTCGATATGCCAACGCCCGCGCCCTGCACCATCAAGCCGGCGATCGGATTGGAAAAAAGATTGCTCACGAATCCCATGCTGGCACCGCCCTTTCGACCAGATGCAATGTTCTGCCGGTGGCCGGCGACGGCCGGGTCATGACAGTTTTGAAACCGAGGTGGCGAACGAAGTTCATCCCTTCGCGGTAAAAGTCCGGAATCCACTGCCAGTAGGTCGTCCCGATGCCGACGCGCCGATCGAACAGTTCGATGCAACGCTTGGCGTTCCGCCACAACCAGCGCGGAAGCTGTTCGGCACCGGCGGTGGAAGTCATCCACACCGGCAGGCTGTCGATGCCGAAAAACGAGACGCCACAGACAAACGCAGTCTCCCCATTCCGCGCATAGGCGACCAAGGCGCTCACGGCGATATCGTCGTCCACCAGCTTGGCGATGTCGCCGGCGCGGCCGGTAATAGCCTGGTATTCGCGCAAATGGCGCGGATTCGGGTTCCGGACAATCAAGTCCCGGCACTCGGCCAAACCGGCGGCGTCACCGTCAAGAATCTCCATGCTGAATCTCCGCGACCAGGGACAGGATGGTGCACGGCACCGGGCTGTCCGACTCGAATTCGAACCAGGTGCCGGTTGTTTCCTTCACCCGGAAATTAAGTTTGAAATCGCCGGTAACCGGTTCCGGCACCAGCCCGAGTTCCCGCCCCTTCTGCGTGATGGCGGCACGACGCGGACCGTCGTTGACGCGATACCACAGTTCCCGGCACAGGTACAACTCGACGACGCACTGCCATGGCTGGCGCCGGACTCCCCGGAGTGTAGCCTGGTTCACGAGCTCGAGATCGAGCGTTTTCAAACGAAATGAATACGGCAATCCGACATGCACGACGCTGGCCGGCCGTTCCAGCGTAATGCGGCCGGCCTTCACCACCTGCGGCGTCAGCACATTGCCGTCGGCCAGAATGGCGACCTGAAGTCCTTCGAGATGTTCGAGGCCGAGAATGGTCGATACCGGCGCGTCCGATTCCAACGAAAGACCGGAATCGACATAGAACGATTTTTCCACATGAGAAGCCGATTCATGCGGGAGCGGTTCTTCGAGGCGTTCGATGTATTGTCGCCGGCTGCCGTCGCCGAGCGTGCGGCGCACCACCAGCCATAATTCGTCGCGGCCATCTTTGTTGGTCAGCGTTTTGATGGATTGCACCTGGCCGGCGGTTTCGTGTCGCGTCCACGACAGGAACTGTTCCGACGGAATGAAGGTGCAGGAAAGCAGCGAGCCGTCCGACAGCACGGCCCAAATCAGGTTGTCGGGGCGTCGCTGGTAGGCGAGGCAGACGATTTGCCGTCCCGCGACCAGGTGCGGCGCGTACGCGATCAGATCGTCCTCTTTGAACCCTTCGCTCTCGAGCGCGTAGCCGAGCGAGGAGATCGACCGCCTGTCTCGTGGCACACGGATGGCAAGATTGTTCACAATCAATGCGGGTAGGCCGCTGGCGCCGGAACTGGATTGCGGCACCATGTTGATGTTTTTGCCGGTGATGGCGCCTGAAATATCGTTGATGAATTCGTCGCCGGAGGTGAGCGCGATCAACTTCCGGAGCGCGACAATATCCTCGACCGCGTTCAATTGCCGCGACGACAGGCGGAATTCGAACCCGCTCGAATCATCGGTTGGGTTTATAGAGAAATCGGAATATATTCCGACATGGCTGGCAAAAATACTGGACGGATTCTTTTTTGTTTGCCCGAACATCAGCCGCTGCTGGTGCAGGGTGACGATGGCCGGGTAGTCGGTCGGGTTGGTAAACGAGTTCTGCCCTTCGACCGGCGCATAGGTTTGCGGAACGGTGGATTCAAGGTCGTCCCGGAAATTTGTCGCCGTGACATCGGCGATGCGGCGAAAGCTGGCGTCGGTGCCGCCGATCTGCCGTCGGTACACATAGTAGCCGAGCGCGCCAGACACGGCATTCCATTTGATGCGGCTATACGCTTTCACGCCGTATTTATTATTGTAGGCGGTGATGAAATTTTTGATATTATTGTATATCTGCGTTTTGGTCATGCCGTCAACGACAAGATCGTCATTGATGTAGCCAGTGGCCAGCGCCAGCATGTACCAGGTGACGCCACCAAGGCCGGTGATATAGCCCGGGTACTGGTCATCATAAAATGCATACTTCGCTTTAGTCCAGTTGTCAGAATAAAGTATCCAATTCCATCTACTGCCATAGTACGACGAACGCGTGCGTGTTATGTACGGCGCATCCGGATATTTGAGATTAAAAATATAGCGAATTCGAGGGTTGAAGGCGCCCATTTGCGGACCGGAAGCAGCAACGCAATCCATCGTCAGATCAGACAGGTCAATCGCTTCCGGGTAGGTGGGGAAACCGGGGATGTGTCCGAATTTCGCCTTGTAGGTTTTGATCCAGGCGATACAGGAAAGAATGTTATCCTGTGGCTGCTGGGTGATGGCGTCTGCCGTGGAGGACAGCGATCGCAGTGTGGAATAGCCGATGGATTCCTGCCGGCTGCCGCTCACCTGGCGATAACAGGTGACGGCGTACTCGAAATCGTTGTGGCCATCCGACGCGTCGTCGTAGAAGGTTAGGACGGTCGGCGATGCAAGCCGACTGGTGTCCTGGAACATC
>JAVBRW010000011.1:0-3141 GCA_031547475.1 Planctomycetota bacterium | reverse complement strand
ATCTTCTTGATGAGAATGCCGTCGAGGCCGAGATCGGCCAAAAGCTTCCTGACCTTCGCCTTCTTGCCCTCGATTTCTTCCTTGATGAACATGGGAATGACCTTTCTAATTGAAGTTTTGCATACTGGGCATTCAAACCGCCGAATGCCCCGTATGAAAAAATCAAAATCCTTGCGGCACAGGCAAAAACGATTTTTGCACAGTGGCGATTGGCGGTTTAATCGCCACTGTGCAAAACTTCGGTTAAATCAGTTTGCTCGGCACGCCGGTCTTGACCGATTTGTAAATCCCGGCGAGCAGTTCGATGGGAAGCATGGCGGAAGCGCTGTCGATGACCGAATTCTTGCCGGTCCGGATGGTTTTGATCATGTCCTCGATCACGGCCTGGTGGCCGACGGTGCTGATGGCCTTCGGATCGCTGGCGCCGGCGCTGACGGCGGGCGTTTTCATGATCGCCTCCGCCTCGGCGTCGAGCGGATCCTTGTCGGTGAAATCCCATTTGGAAATGGATTCGGCCCGCACGGTGGCGGTGCCGCGCACTCCGGACACCTCGATTTCCATCGGCCAGCCGGGCGCGCAGGCGGTGCTCGACTCGATGACGCCGAGGGCGCCATTGGCGAACTTGACCGCCGCCACCGCGTTGTCCTCGACCTCGATGCGCTCGTGGGCGGCGGTGTCGGTGTAGCCGAACACTTCGGCCGGGCGGCCGAGGAAATGGAGGAACAGGTCGATGGCGTGGATGGACTGATTGGTCAAACAGCCGCCGCCGTCCATGTCCCAGGTGCCGCGCCAGGCGCCGGAATCGTAGTACGATTGCGGGCGGAACCATTTGATGCGCGCGTTGCCCATCAGGAGCTTGCCAAAGCGGCCGGCCTCCAGCGCCTTTTTGACCAGCTTGGCCGCCGGGCTGTAGCGGTACTGGAAAATGGGCGCCAGCACCACCTTGTTGTCGCGGCAGGCGTCGATGATTTTTTGGGCGCGTTCGGGCGTGGTTTCGAGGGGTTTTTCGCACAGCACATGCTTCCCCGCCTTCGCCGCCTTGACCGCCGGTTCGAGGTGGGCGCCCGTGGGGGTGGCGATGGCGATGGCGTCGAGGTCCGGATCGGCCAGGAACGCGTCGAGGTTGTCGTACCCCTTCACCTTGTACTGTTCGGCGAATTCGTCGCGGCGCTTTTGCCCGGTCGACATGATGCCGGCCACCTGCCCGCCCGCGTCGGCGATGGCTTTGGCGTGGTAGTGCGATATCATGCCCGCGCCCACAATCCCGAACCGAATCTTGTCTGCCATTGGTGCTGCCCTGCCTTTCCTGTGTGAGAAAACTTCAGAACAAATTGCCCCCGTCGTCGAATTGAAGTGAATACGGTTCGCCTGGTATCTCGAACCTGTCGTCGTCCCGCAAGGAGCGGGCGAGATTCTCCGATATCTCCATATCGGTCAAACGGAGCGTATTCTTTATCCGCACCATGGTGATGGCGCCCCAGTCCAGAAGGTTCGAGGTCTTGACGCACGATTGCAGCGCTTGCAGATCGTTCGGCAAGACCATGGGGATTTTCACGCCGCCGGTGAGGGTGGCGGTGAGCGTGTTCGGATAGGTCTGGGCGAAATCGAACTTCTCCGCCGCCCGTTTGGTGGTGAAATCGGCCATGCCGAGCCCGTTGCCGTTGCCTTTCGATTCCTTGGAAATGTCCAGTATGGCGACGCGGGTGATTTGCGGTCCGCCGGAAATCCACGACGAATGGTAACGGCCGACCACGTTGGTGTCGAAGCCGGCGCCGCTGATGTTTTTGCCGATTTCGTCGATGACGAGAATGTCCAGCTTGTCGAATCCGAGTTTCGGGGAGAATTCCCGCGCCTTTTCGAGCAGGAGCGGCTCCTGCGACTCGATTTCATTTTTCCGCAAAACGCGGCAGATGGCGGTTTCCTGAAACGCGTTGTCCACCAGCGCCACCGCGCACAGCACTTTCAGGTGCTTCAGCGACTCGCGGGCGATTTCGGGAACATGCTCCGGCATTTTGCCGAAGCCGAGATCGTGGGCGATGTCGGCGCCCTTCTGCTTCCCAAGGCCGATGGTGATCATTTTCATCAGGCCGGATTCGTACGGCCCCCTGAAACACACATGCGGCTTGACCCGGTTGACGATGATCAGGTGATCCGCCTCGTGGGCGTTCCTGTCCACCAGCACCGGCAGGCCGCCGGCGGATTGGCCGAGTTCGATGGTGTCCATGGACGAGCGGATGGGGGCGCCGATATATTCCTCGCTATAGCCCATGCCAACAATCATGGCTTTCTGCCCGTCGGCGGTGGCGCCGGCGTGGCTGCCCATGGCGGGCACCATGAACGGGACGCCCCCCGCCTCCTTCACCAGGCGGACCATGGTTTTGACCGCCAGCGGCTGGTTGACGATGCCCCGGCTGCCGACGGTGACGGCGACGCTGTCGCCGGCCTTGATCGGCGACAGAATACCCATTTCGGCGAACTGGCGGACAATTTCCGCCTCGACGTCCACCGCCGGCGGATGGACGAAACGCTGTTTCGCCCGCACCATGCGGGGAAGCGGAACGTTTTTCAGCAAGCTTTCGATTGTGCTCCAACTGCCGTCGCCTCCGGTGCGGATCATGGTGCCGCCCTCCTTGCCTTGCGATCTTCCTTCCAGGCGCCGTACAGGGACAGCGCGATCGAGCCAAACGAGATGACGAGGAACGCGCAGGATATCGGCCGGGTGAAAAGAACGGACCAGTCGTTCCGGGACAGCATGATGGCGCGGTTGAGGTTTTCCTCCGCCATCGGCCCGAGAATTATGCCGAGGACGAGCGGCGCGCCGGGATAGCCGTATTTTTTCATGAACAAACCGATGACGCCGAACACCAGCGCGACATTGACGTGGTACAATTGGTTCGACAGCGAAAACGAGCCGACCACGCAAAACACCAGCACCACCGGCATCATTATGCCGTAGGGCACCTTCAGCACGCGCGGGGCGATTTTGGCGAAGCCGAGGCCGGTCGCCAGCATGAGGAACTGGATGACAATCATGCCGGCGAAAATGGCGTAGATGATGTTGAGGTTTTCGACAAACAGCATGGGGCCGGGCTTGATGCCGATGAGGACGAGGGCGCCCAGCATGACCGAGGTGATGACGTC
>JAVBRW010000410.1:0-5202 GCA_031547475.1 Planctomycetota bacterium | reverse complement strand
CATGCCCAGGAACATGGCCGCCATCGTCACCAGCAATGCGCCGACAAGCAGGATGGCGTTGCGGAACGCGGTGTTGTAGCTCGACTCCAGGTAGGTGTCCTCGATGTCCGTGCTGATGACGCCCACCACCCGCCCCTGGTGGAGAATGGGCACCGCGCCGGTATTGAAGCTGCCGTACTCGTCGTTCACGTTCATGACGTCGGCGGCGTGGCGGCCGTCGAAGGCGGCCTTGTGCACGGGGGATGGATCGTAGGGGATGAAGATTTCCTCGTTCTCGGTGTCGGTATCGAAGACGAACACGTATTTGCCGGACTGTTGCTTGAGCGCATAAATGTATTTTGCGCCGACGCTGTCGGCGAGGGCGCGCAGCTTGGCCAGCGTCGCCTGGTATGCGGGGATATCCGCCACCGACGCGTCGCTGTACTTGACGAACGCCTCCACATCGAGCATTTCCCGCGCCGCGAGCGAGGTGGAGATGAGCTGCGACTTCACGCTGTCGGTGAGAATGCCGCGCAGGTTGGCCGAGTTCTTGATGTTCATCACCACCACAAACGCCAGGATGATCATGAAGAAAAGCAGAACCGCAATGGGGATAAACCTGTACTGTTTGATGTTTTTCATCGTTTTCCGCCCATGCCCGTCCCCCGTCCCTTCAAGGAAGGAACCGCATTGCCCCGCAAGCAACAATCCCGCCGCGTTGCCTGCCCATTAACAATATGCATCGGCGGCCACAAAAGCCAGGGCTTACCAAAAAATAATTCCCGGGTGTTCGGAGGGTGGCGAGAAAGTACGCGCTCCATATGATTGATGCGTTTGCCACGGCCCGGGCTCACCACCGCGCGTGCATCATCATGGTTTCGTGCAACTGGCGGAATCCGAGTCGCCGGTACAGGGCGAGGGCGGGAAGGTTGTCGGCGTAGACGTGGAGTTCGATCAGGTCGCCGCCGAGCTGGGCTATGTGAGCGAGAAGATGGGACAGGTTTATGCCGGCATACCCCTTGCCCCGGACGTCGGCCGGTGTGTTGACGCCGAACAGGCTGAAAACGACCTTCCCCTCCCGGCGCGATTCGCCCTCCATCAGGCCGAATATGGAGCGGGACAGCCTTTGCCCGTCCGCCGCGATCAGATCGTGATCCCACAGTTCCCGGCCGCGAAACACCCGATCGAGCCAGGTGCGGTCGCCCCGCTTCGCCACGTAAAAACCGGCGCCGGGCGGCAGGGGGCGCGGCGCGGCGAGCGGATTGTTCGCGTCGGCGCGCATGACATAGCTTTTCCTGACCGGCTCGAACCCGGCCCGGCGGAACAGGCGATACAGCCCGCTATCGTTCAGAAACACGCCGGAGCGCTCCGAACCGTCGGCCAGGACATTGTAAAGGTAGCCGAACGGCCAGGCGCCGAGGGCGTCGATGAATTCCGGGCGCGGACGCTGGCTGTCGAGAAACGCCGTGGCGCCCCGCAGCAACGCGGAACCGATGCCCTTTTTCCGGTAGGCTTCGTCCACCATGAGCATTTCCACCGAACCGGCCAGCGGATAGCCGTCCTCGTTTATCACCGAGGCGTGGCTGACCCCGACCAGCCGGCCGTCGACGCGCGCCTCCAGGAGGCGGCCGATTCCCTTGCCACCGGAAGAAAGCAGCTTTGCCAGCATTTCGCCGGTCCAGGGATAAAAAGCGTGGCGGCGCGCGGCATTGGCGTTCCACAGGATCGCCAGCTCATGCAGGGCGGCGGCGGAAAAGCCGTTGCTCCATTCGCCCAGGGTCAAAGCCATCGAACAACCCTTCCCGTATCTTGAAACATTCGGAAAATTATAGTGATTGCCGGAAATGCATAAAGCACTATTTGCGCGAACCGTCATTTTCCCGGAAAAATATGTGCTTGCCATGTGTTTTTCTACCGGCATAATGTAATGGAGGCCTCTAAAATCAAGGAATCGCGGTTTTTAGAGGTTGCCTAAACGGGCCGCAGCGGCGGCCTTTCTTTGTTGGCCCGATCAGGGAATGCGGTTATGAAAACGGCTGCACTAATACCGGCATTCCGCGAGGAGAAACACATCGCGGCGGTCGTGGCGGAAACCCGCAAATATCTGGACGATGTCGTGGTCATCGACGACGGATCGGGCGACCGCACCGCCGCCCTCGCCGAGGAGGCCGGCGCCCGGGTCCTGATCAACGCCCAAAACATGGGGAAAGGCGCGTCGCTGGCCGTGGGGCTGGACCGCCTGTTCGCCGACGGGTTCGACGCCGCCGTCTGCCTGGACGCCGACGGCCAGCACCTTCCCCGCGAAATTCCGCGTTTCCTCGAAGCGGCGAAGGAAGCGGATCTGGTCATCGGCAGCCGCATGGACGATGTCCGCGACATGCCGTTCGCCCGCTTGTGGACGAACCGCGTCACCAGCTGGATTCTCAGCCGGCTGTCCGGCGTCCGGGTGCCGGACACCCAGTGCGGCTACCGCTTGGTGCGGCGGGAGGCGTGGCGCGGCGTGACGGTGGCGTCCCGCAACTACGATTTCGAGGGAGAAATGATTGTCGCCATGGGCAGGAAGGGCTTCCGCGTGACCTCGGTGCCGGTCAGCACGGTGTACGGCGACGAAGTCAGCTCGATCAACCCGGTGCGGGACACGATACGGTTTTTCAAAATGGTGTGGCGGCTGTGGCGGAACATATAATTCACAATTCACGATTCACAATTCACAATTTTCCTTCCCCATGCCTTTTTCCCCGGGGATGCGGTTTAATTGTGAATTGTGAATCGTGAATTGTGAATTGAAAGGGCTATATGGAGTTTGTCGACGAAACGAAAGTGACGGCGCGTTCGGGCAAGGGCGGCAACGGCACGGTCGCGTTCCGCCGCGAGCGCAACCTGCCTTTGGGCGGCCCCACCGGCGGCGACGGCGGCGACGGCGGCTCGGTGGTTTTCGTCGCCGACCGGAACGCCGACACCCTGCTTCCCCTCGCCCGCACCCAGCTCTATCCGGCCGGCGCCGGCGAGCCGGGCAAGGGCAACAACCGCCACGGCTCCACCGCCGAGGACGTCGTCGTCCGGGTGCCGATCGGCACGGTGTTTTACGAAAAAGGCAAACTGGTCGCCGATCTCGACAGCCACGGCGCCCGCTGGCTCGCCGTCCGGGGCGGCAAGGGCGGGAAAGGGAACGCCTCCTTCGCCACCGCCGTCAACCGCTCGCCCCGCGAATTCACCTACGGCGAAGACGGGCAGGAGCGGAAGCTGCGGCTCGAACTCAAGCTGATCGCCGACGTCGGCCTCTTGGGCCTGCCGAACGCGGGCAAAAGCACGCTCCTCTCGCGCCTGTCCGCCGCCCGGCCGAAAATCGCCGACTACCCCTTCACCACCCTGCAGCCGCAACTGGGCATAGTCTCCGACGGCCACGGCCGCGAGCTGGTCATGGCCGACATCCCGGGTATTATCGAAGGCGCGGCCGACGGCGCCGGCATGGGGCTGAAATTCCTCCGCCATGTCGAGCGCTGCCATTTCCTCCTGCACCTGGTGGACCTGGTGCCGCTGGACGGATCGAATCCGGCCGACAACTACGCCGTCATCAACCGGGAGCTCGCCGCCCATTCGCCCCGTCTCGCCGCCAAGCCGCAACTGGTGGTGGGGAACAAGCTGGACCTCACCGGTGCGCGGGAAGCGCTGGACGAATTCGCCGCCGCCATCGGCCGGCCGGTCATGGGCATTTCCGCCGCCGTCGGCGCCGGCTTGAAAGAGATGGTGGTCGCCATGTTCGAATTGCGGGAAAGCGCGCGGGCGGAAGCGGTGGAAGCGGAGGAGGAGGCGATGGAGGAGGAAGAAGAACTGGAGGATGGCGCGGACCTGGAAAACGGCGGGGACGACGGCGACGAGGCCGGGTTCGATCCGTCGAAGATCGATCCGGCCGATATGTTTTGACCGAACGTTCGCACAGCGCCATTCGGTTCACCGACAATTTTCAAGGAAATCGGGCGGCGGTTGGCCCGATTTCCTTGAAAACAAAAACATCATGGGGATTGAGTTTTTGTTCGCAATCGGGATAATCTGTGGCGGAACGCGGTCCTGCGCCGCTCTCCGGGGGATTCCGTCATGAACATGCTCCGGGAATTTTTCAATTATTTCATCTCGGTCATGATGGGCCACCGGGACTCCCTGACCGCGTTCCTCGAACCCTTGACCATGGGCGAGCGCTATCTGCGGTGGGGCGTGGGATCCCGGGACATCCGCGATTTCCGATCCGCCATGGATCACCTCCATCTCTGCCACGACCGGGACGCCCCCATGGCGAGCCTCCTGATACGCAAATACAATTGCATCGGCGACATCACCACCTCGGCCATCGAAACGCTCCTCATGCGCCACAACAAAGTCATCGAGGACGCGGTCAAGACGGAAAACAACTACCGGGAGGAACTGGCCCTCCTGATCAAGAAGGTCGCCGACGGCAAGGACTATATCAGAAAGCTTCAGGAGGAGGGCAGCCTGATCAAGGCGAAAACCGAGGAATCGCGGGTGACCGAGCTGGAATCGAACATCCAGCACCTCAAGGAAATGCTGGACACCGGCGAAGGCAAGACCGAGGTCTACGAAAGCTACGACGAAATCACCTCGGACGCCAACCGCTTTTTCCGCGAGCTCGATCACGCCTCGTCCATGGTGCTGGCGAACGAATTGCTGGGGCAAAGCGGCGCGGAGGCGCTGGCCGGGCAGCTTCGCGGCAAGCTCGACCACCTTCGGGACAGGCTCGAAAAAGCCAACCCGATCCTGTCCGAAAAACAGGCCGCCGCCGCGCCCGCCGCTTCGGCGCCGCGCCCGGGACAGACCGGCGGCGCCGCCAGGCCGAAGGGCGGCAGATGAGGATTATCGCGGGAATATGCCGGCGCACCGTTCTCGAGGTGGCGGACGAGTCATCCACCCGCCCGTTCCTGGAAATGGCCCGCGGCGCCCTGTTCAACGCGCTGGGCGATCGGGTGGACGGCGCGGCGGCGCTGGACGCGTTCGCCGGATCGGGCGCGCTCGGGCTGGAGGCGCTGAGCCGGGGGGCGGCAAGCTGCCTGTTCGTCGAGCGCGATGCCAGCGCCTTCGCCGCGCTCGAACGGAATATTGCCAAATGCGGAATGGCCGGCCGCGCCCGCGCCAGGCGGGACGATGCCGGACGGGCGGTCGCGGCACTGGCGGAGGCGGGAAAAAACTTCGGCCTGATCTTCCTCGATCCGC
>JAVBRW010000125.1:0-2868 GCA_031547475.1 Planctomycetota bacterium | reverse complement strand
CGGTACAATCCCGGAGCACATGTTTTGCCCGCTGGACCCCGGCTCAACCTCCCGCGTTCGCCCGGGTCACCGCGCACACCCCCCTAAACGTCATTCCGGCGGTAAAAACAGCCGCTGCACCCCCAACGGGAAGTTGAGCCGGAATCCAGCGGGATTGACACGGACGGCAGGATAAACCTGCACTGCCGCGCAGGAAACCCCCATTGTGCAAAACTCCAGTTGTTAATTGTTAATTCTGAAAAGGCAAAGCGCCGCAACCTAATCAAAAACGCGGCAATAGTGCTATACCGCCCCTGCGCCTTCCTTTTTGCCGCCGGTTTCGTTGAGGATTTTCATGAACTCCTCGCCGCTGATCGTCTCCCGCTCGAGCAGGAATTCGGCAAGCTTGTGGAGCGTATCGATGTTTTCCTTGAGGATTTCCACCGCCTGCTCGTGGGCGCGGCGGGTGATGTCCACCACCTTGGCGTCGACCTTGGCGCCGGTCTCGTCCGAGCACGACAGGCTGGCGTCGCCGCCGAGATAGCGGTTCTGGATTGTCTCCATCGCCACCATGCCGAACTCGTCCGTCATGCCGAAGCGGGCCACCATCGAGCGCGCCAGCTTCGTCATCTGCTCGATATCGTTGGACGCCCCCGACGTCCGCGTGTTGAACACCACCTCCTCGGCCGCGCGGCCGCCGGCGAAGGTGGTGATGCGGGCGAGGAGCTGCTCGCGGGTCATGATATAGCGCTCCTTCTCGTCCACCTGCATGGTGTAGCCGAGGGCGCCGGACGAGCGCGGGACGATGGTTATCTTGTGGACGGGCGCGGCGTCGGTGATTTTCGCCGCCACCATCGCGTGGCCGATTTCGTGGTAGGAGATCATCCGCTTCTCCTCGGGGGAAATCACCGCGCTTTTCCGCTGGTAGCCGGCGATGACCACTTCCACGCTTTCCTCGAGATCGATCTGCTTCACCACGTGCCGTTGTTCGCGCACCGCCCGCAGGGCGGCTTCGTTGATGATGTTCTCCAGTTCCGCGCCGCTGGCGCCGGCGGTGGCGCGGGCGATGAGGTTGAAATCGACCTGGGGATCGATCTTGATTTTCTTGGCGTGCACGCGGAGAATCGCCTCGCGCCCGCCCAGATCGGGAAGCTCCACCGGCACACGGCGATCGAAGCGCCCGGGCCGCAGGAGCGCGGCGTCGAGGGAGTCCGGCCGGTTGGTGGCGGCGAGGATGACGACGCCCTTCCGGCCGTCGAAGCCGTCCATTTCGCTCAGGAGCTGGTTCAGGGTCTGCTCCCGTTCGTCGTTGCCGCCGATCATGCCGGGGGTGTCGCGGCGCTTGCCGATGGTGTCGATTTCGTCGATGAAAATGATGCAGGGCGCCCGCTCGCTCGCCTGCTTGAACAGGTCCCGGACCTTGGCCGCGCCCATGCCGACGAACATTTCGACGAATTCCGAGCCGGAGATGGAGAAGAACGGCACGTGCGCCTCGCCCGCCACCGCCCGCGCCATCAGCGTCTTGCCGGTGCCGGGCGGGCCGACCAGCAGGGCGCCTTTCGGCAATACGGCGCCGATGTCGGTGTACTTGGTCGGCTGGTGCAGGAAGTCGACGATTTCCAGCAAGGCCTCCTTCGCCTCGTCCTGGCCGGCCACGTCGGCGAAGGTTTTTCCCGTCTCGTTCTCGGCGTAGATGCGGGCGTTCGACTTGCCGAACGACATGAAGTTGCCGCGCCCGCCGATTCCCTGCTGGAGCCGCCGGGAAAAGTACTGCCCGATCATGATGAAAATGAACAAGGGCAGTATCCACGACAGGAAGAAGTTGACGATGGGCCCGTTTTCGTGCGGGACGACGCGGGTGAATTTCAGCTCTTTGTGCTTATGCAGGCGGTCGACCAGTTCCGAATCCTGCCAGGCGCCGGTGACGAAAAGCGCGTCCTCGCCCTTGTCGTTTTTCGCGGTGTAGCTGATGCGATCATTCTCCAGCTTGACTTCGCTGACCTTGCCGGCGTCGAGTTGATCGAGGAAGGTGCCGTAATCGACTTCTGTGATTTGCTGTTTGGTGATGGCGGGGACCAGGAGCGAGTTCAAGATCATCACGCCCACAAGGATGAGCATGTAATAATAGAATGCCGGCTTTTTATTCTGGTTGTCAAACATGGTTGTCCTTGCCGTCTTGTATCATGCCGGCGATCCACTCGATCGCCCGCTTGCGGGTTTCCTCCGCCGATTTGCGGCGGAGATCGATGAATTCGGCCGTATCCGCCACTATTCCGCCCTGCGATTCGACCAGTTCCCGCATGGTGGCTATGGCTTTTCCCTTGCCGCCCCGATGCATGGAAAACAGGCCGAA
Organism: Planctomycetota bacterium; assembly: GCA_031547475.1. Classification (GTDB taxonomy): domain Bacteria; phylum Planctomycetota; class SZUA-567; order SZUA-567; family SZUA-567; genus JAJBSZ01. The sequence continues at coordinate 536 of JAVBRW010000125.1, read as the reverse complement.
ACGTTTGCCGGACCAGTTGCCTCCGGTGAGGAACGTCCGCACCGCCGGCGTGATGTTGAAAAACCACACGGGCCCGCCGACCACGATCAGATCGTAGGCGCGCGGATCGACGCCGAGGTGCCGGAGAGGCGTGGTTTCCTTGAACATCGATGCTTTTCCGCCCAGCAGGTATTTGGTTATCATGCCGTGCGGCACCGGATCCTTCACCGGGCGCAGCTCCTTGACGGTCGCGCCGACCGCTTCGCCCATGACGCTGGCGAGATCGCGGCAATTGCCTTCGAACGAGTAGAATGCGATGAGGGTGCTCACGATATCGCCTTCCCTTTACGAAACGAAACTCCCCCCAAGTATACTGTCTATGTGTACGCCATATTCCTGGAAAAAGCCAAGCATTTTCCGGATGGCGGGGATAACGGCAGCGTGGAATTCGGGGACATGTTGCGCAATTGGCGGTTCAATTGCGTTACGTGTCCCCGAATTCCGGGGCAGCCTTCCGAATTAATCCCGAACCCCGGGGATGCATTGCATTTCAAGCC
>JAVBRW010000387.1:0-9222 GCA_031547475.1 Planctomycetota bacterium | reverse complement strand
TGGGCATCAACATCATCCACTCCGCCGTCGGCGGCATCAACCACGCCGACGTCATCCTGGCCGACGCGTCGGACGCCATCATTCTCGGCTTCCACGTCGGAGTCGAGTCGATGGCGCGGAACGCCGCCACCAGCCTGGGGGTCCAGATCAAGACCTACCACATCATCTACCGGATGATTGAGGACATGCGGGCGGCTTTGGAAGGCATGCTGCCGCCCGAGGAAAAGGAAGTGGTGCAGGGCCACGTGGAAATCCGCCAGGTGTTCCGCTCGTCGAAGCTGGGCGCCATCGCCGGCTGCTACGTCACCGACGGCCAGATCCAGCGCACCAACCGCATCCGCCTGTTCCGGAACCAGGTCATGGTCTACGACGGCACCATGCAGAGTCTCAAGCGCGTGTAGGACGACGCCCGCTAAGTCAAGTCCGGCTTCGAGTGCGGCATCAAGATCGCCAACTACGACGGCATCGAGCAGGGGGATATCATCGAAGCGTACTCCATCGAGGAAATCGCGCGCAAGCTGTAATGTCGAGTTTTCAAGGAAATCGGGCCAACCACCGCCCGATTTCCTTGAAAATTGTTTGCGCTCGCATTGCAATGAGTTGTTTTTTTGCAAAGACAGCTGAAACAATCGACTTCACAATAATTCCCGATGCAAAAGAAACCCTGGAAACTTTAAAGGAAATCAAACGGCGGTTTGTTTGATTTCCTTTAAAAGTTCAATTGAATCATCCATTATTCATCCTTCATTTTTAACTCTTAATTTTATATAATTGTACCGCTGGAACCCGGTTGAACGCGAAGGAAAATCCATGCGCATGGGCTGGCTGCGGGTCGATCTTCTCATCCCCATGTCCCACAGCCTCAAGGAAAAGCGCAGGCCGTTGAAATCGCTTCTCGAAAAGCTGCGCCATCGCTTCAATGTCGCGGCCGCCGAAGTCGACTGCCAGGACCTGCACCAGCGCGCCGTCATCGGCATCGCCCTGATCGCCTCGGACGGCGGCGTCCTCGCCCGGGAAATGCAGGCGGTGAAGGAATTCATTTACAACAATCCCGACTGCCAGGTGGCGGACATTCAGGAAGATTCGCTGGGATGGCGGCGGGATTGATCAGAGGAGTTTAGCCATGCCATCGAGACGGCAAGAGCGCGTCGGCAAGCGGGTCATGCAGGAACTGGTCGACGCTTTCCGCGATTTGAAAAACGTCAATCTCGGGTTTCTCACCCTTACCAAATGCGAAATGTCCCCCGACCTTCGCCATGCCAAGGTGTTGGTGTCCATTTTCGGGACGAACGAGGAAAAGGAGCGGGGTCTGGCGCTTCTCAAGCGGAACGCGTCGAAACTCCGGGGCATGATCGGGCGCCCGCTCGGGCTCAAGATGACCCCGGATCTGCATTTTGAATTCGACGAGTCGCTGGCCACCGCCGACCGCATCAGCCGCCTTATCCGCGACGCCCGCAGCACCGACATGCACCCGGAGCCCTTGACCGAAGAGGAATTGGCCGCGCTCCAGGCCGCCGGCGCTCCGGCCGGGACCGGCGGCAAATTCGCGCGCCGTCGTCGCGATGATGAAGTGGATGTGGACGAGTTCGACGAAGCGCGCCGCGATGTCGAGGATGAGCTTCTCGACAACGAGGACGACGATCCCGACTGGCGCCCCATCAATCTGGACGAGCTTCCGGACGATGACGAAGACGACGACGAAGACGAAAACAAAAAAGACGATGACTGAGGTTGTCTATCTGGTCAGGCACGCCGCGCCGCCGGGGGAATTGCGCGGGCGCTATTGGGGCAGGGCCGATCCCGGCCTCGATCCCGCCAGCCTCGCCGCGGCCGGAACCCTAGCCGAACTTGCCTGGAAAAAGCCCGTCCGCTTGTTCGCGAGCCCGCTCCGCCGCGCCTTCGCCACCGCCGAAGCCGTGTCCGGCCCGTTGGGCCTGCCGGTCGAGACGGATCCGGCATTGGCGGAAGTGGATTTCGGCACATTCGACGGCATGGATTTCGCCGAAGTGAACCGGCTTTTCCCGGACGAGGCGGACAAATGGGCGCGGGAAGGCGATCATTACGCCTTTCCGGACGGCGAAGCGGTCCAGGACTTTTTCCACCGCGTCACCGCAGCATGGAAACATTATCGCGACTTGCCCGAACCGGCGATCATGGTTGTCACCCACGGCGGCGTCATTTCCGCCTGGGCCTGCCTTTTTCTCGGCCTTCCCCTGGCGAAGCGGTTCATTTTTCCGCCCGCCTACGCCGCGCTGACCGCGTTCATGCGCCGGGCGGACGGCTCGGGGTGGAACATGGCGTTTTTCAACAACACGCCGTGAAAAGCAATTCACAATTTGCAATTCACAATTCACAATTTGTGATTTTTTGCCATAATATGGTTGTGGATGATGGACCTGGGCGAGGAGAATTTGTGGCGAAGCGAAATGTTCCGCATCCGCACGATACACTGGCACGGCATTTTCTCATGTCGGAGGATTTGACGGCCGAACTGCTTCGAAATTATGTCGATCCGGAGGTGATCGATTTCCTCGATCTGGATCGGCTCAAATGCGAGGCGACCGGCGACGTGGGCGAAACGCTTTCGGAATATGTCGGCGATTTGCGCTTTTCCACCAACTTCAAGCACAGCGAGCGTCGATCGGAAGTGTTCATCTTTTTGGAGCATCAGTCGAAAAAGGATCACCTGATCGGATTCCGCCTACTCCGCTATATCGTCAACGCTTATGAAAAGCTGCTGGAGGAGCGGGACGGCGGCGGGCGGGCCGTTGCGTTTCCCTATCCCGTGGCGGTTGTGCTGTATCACGGCAAAAGCCGGTGGAAAGACATGCCGCGCATGCCGGATCTGATCCAGAAAGTGCCGGGCATCGATCCGGAAGTTTTGAAATTTCCGCTGTTCCTCGTCGATTTGGCCGCCATGCCGGAAAAGGCGATTCAGGGCGGGCCGGCGCTGCGGGCGCTTCTGACGGCGTTGCAGGCGGCGGGAACGGGGAAGTTGGCGGAGCGGGTCGACAGTATAACAGAGGAACTGGCGAAAACGAAGGGCGATCGGCGGACAAGCGGCTGGATGACGGCGCTGGTCACCTATATAGCCGAGCAGTGCGAGTTCAAGAACGTCAAAGACTTTTATATCCGGTCATTCGGAAAGTTATTTGGCCGCAAGGAGGGCGAAAACATGGGGCTTACGGCAGCGGATCAATTACGGCAAGAAGGTAAGGTGGAATTGATTATTGACGTTTTGGAGGAACGATTCAATACTGTGCCCGCCGCGATTAAGAAAGCGATAGAGAGCAAAAAGGATTTGCGCACGCTCAATTCGCTCGCCAAGTCGGCCGCGACGTGTAAATCCCTGGACGAGTTCAAGCGGCGCCTGAAAATCTGAGCGGGAATGGAGTATTCATGCAATCGCGCCTCGTCCTCGTCACCGGCGGCTGCCGCAGCGGCAAAAGCTCGTTTGCGCAGCGGCTGGTGGAGGAAAACGCCGTTTCCGGGAAAATCTATCTCGCCACCTGTCCCGTCCTCGACGCCGAAATGGCCGAGCGCGTCCGGCGGCATCGGGACGAACGCCGGGGCAAGGGCTGGGAGACGGCGGAGGAGGAAGTGAATCTGGCCGCCGCCGTGGCCGCCGTCGGGGCGGGGACGGCGGTGCTGATCGACTGCCTGACCCTGTGGGTCAACAACCTTATGTACCATGGCGAACGTGCCGGCCGGCCGCCGGGCGAGGACGATGCGTCCCGCCTTGCCGCCGAACTGGCCGCCGCCTGCCGCCGGCGGGGCGGGTTGACCGTGGCGGTGACGAATGAAGTGGGGTGGGGCATTGTGCCGGACAATCCGGAGTCCCGCCGTTTTCGCGATCTGGCGGGCCGGGTCAACCAGGCTTTCGCCGCCGCCGCCGACGAGGTGCATCTCTTGGTCTGCGGCTTGCCGACAAGGATTAAATAACGCATGAAACTTCTGGAAACCGCACTCCGTGAAATCGCCCCCGCCGACAACGAATCGAAACGGCAAGCCAGCGAACGCATTAAAATCCTGACCATGCCGCTATGGGCTCTGGGCCGCGTTTGCGACATCGGCGTCAAGCTGGCCGGCATCTATCGCCAAGTGCCGCCGCCCACCGGCCGCCGGTGCATCGTCACCATGGCGGGGGATCACGGAATCGTCGAGGAAAAAGTCGCCATCCACAGCCCGGACGTCACCAGGCAGATGGTTGCCAACATCATCGCCGGCGGCGCCGGGGTGAGCGTTCTCGGTCGGCTCAACCACGCGCGGTTGGTGGTGGCGGATCTGGGCATGGCGGTGCGGGACGAGGAACTGGTGAAGTCCGGGAAATTGATCGACGCCAACGTCGGCAAAGGCACGGCCAATTTCGCCAAAGGCCCGGCCATGAACCGGGAGCAGGCGATTCTGGCGGTGGAAAAAGGCATTGCCATCGCCCGCGATCTGGCCGCCGACACCGATGTCTTCGGCACCGGTGAAATGGGCATAGGCAACACCACCCCCGCCACCGCCATCGTCTCCACCTTCACCGGGCTTCCGGTGTCGAAGGTGTGCGGCGCCGGCGCCGGCCTCGATCAGAAAGGCGTGGCTCACAAGACGAAAGTCATCGAGCGGGCGCTTGCCCTCAACCGCCCGAACGCGTCCGACGCGCTGGACGTGCTGGCCAAGGTGGGCGGCTACGAAATAGGCGGCATCGCCGGCCTGGTCCTGGGCGCCGCCGCCTGCCGGAAAGCGGTGCTGGTGGACGGGTTCATTTCCACTTCGGGCGCCATGATCGCCAAGGCATTGTGCCCTGCCGTGATGGATTATGTTTTCCTCTCCCACGCCAGCGCCGAACCGGGCCATATCATCATGTGCGAATGGATGGGCGAGAAGCCGCTCCTCGATCTCGGCATGCGGCTTGGCGAAGGCACCGGCGCGGCCATGGCCATGAACATTCTCGAAGCGTCGTCGCGGATTCTTGGCGAAATGGCGACGTTCGACAGCGCGGGAGTGGACGGAACGCCGAAGGTGTGACAACGCGCTGCGCGGTGATTTCAATCCGAGAACATATCGATTGCTGGGGCGGCCCTTGTGGCCGCCCGCCTTTCACAAACGAATTGTTTGCGGAGCCAGGCGTTCGCATGCGAAACGCGGGCGGCCACGAGGGCCGCCCCTACCGGAGATCCAGACGTAATTTTAAAGATTACGGCCAATCACCCGCAGGAAATTGTCCGGCACATACAGCAGATTCCACGTCAGCACCAGCCCGGCGCTTCCGGTTGAATAGGAGAGAAACGTTTTCAGCGATTCCTCGCTGACGCCGGTGTTGTAGTCGGGATGGAGGGAACATTCGAAGCCGAGGTGGAGAGGGCAGGCGGCCAGGCTTTTCGCCTTGTTCAGTTCGGTGACGTACGTGTGATCCGGCAGGTAATTCTGCGCCAGCGAATGCACATTGGTGGGCATTTTCAGCCCGGTCGAACGTTCGATGAAGCGGAGCACGCCCGGGATGGTGTAGCGCTTGCCCCAGGCAATCATGCCCATGGTGAGGGAATAGAACTCAACCGGCAGACTTGACGGGCCGAACACGCGGAAATAAATGCGCGGCTTCGTCCAATCCGCCACTCCCCCCAACTTGTGATAATTGTGCCCGCCCATAAAGGCGAGGGAGGGGCTGAGCAGATCCAGGCCGACTCCCTTGCCCGATTTCCTGGCCAGATCGGCGTAGCGGGAGCAGAGGTTCCGGACCGATTCCTGGCGGAAATGGAAAAAGTCGGCAAGGCCGAAAGCCGCCGCCAGCCGCTCGAACGTGCCCCACTTTTCCAGATCCGCGTCCGACGCCGATACGGCCGCTTCGCGGAATTCCAGGACGCGCTCCCGCCATTCCTCCAGTTTGGGTTCCTGTTTCCGGCAATCGGGACAGAAACAGCCGAAAACCGCTTCGAGGCCGAGGCTGGCCAAGGGAAAGCCGATGCAGTCGAGATACAGCCCGTCGAACTTGCCCAGCATTTGCGCGCAGCGGTTGAACAGCAGATTGTTGTACTTGGCGTTCCGGGGGCAGGCGAACATGTAGGTTTCCTCGGATTCGAAAATCCGGGTCCACACGCCCGATTCGCCCGAGCCGCGCCTTCCCCACGCGTCTTCGCTACGTTCGTCCAGTTCGGGAATGATGTCGTTCTCGCTCAGGATTTTGTACCAAAGGTAGACATCGATCCCCAGCTTGCGGCAATGGGAAAGAACGCGGTTGTTGATGGCTTGGTTGCGGGTGGGAAGGAAGATGATGCGGTTCAAACCGGTCAAAAGCTGGGCCGAGTTGATTTTGGCGATAATGTCGTCAAGCTGGAAACGGGAAAGTTCGGAATCGCCCAAACGAAGCTGTCCGCTTATTATTCGTTTGCCATTGCCTGTCATCGCACTGCACTCCACTGCCATGGTGTATCATTGCGGCAAAAATAGCGGCGAATAATCCTGCCGTTTCAACTGGAATCAGTATCAACCATTTTTGTCGAACACAGTATACTCGGGGTCGATCTTTGCGGGAAAAACCTTTCAGAAAACATAATACCGCACTTCCCATGAAAATGGGAAGTCGTAAGCATATATATAGCTGTGCATGATCGGCATTTTTACTTTGGCGTCAAGTAAAAATTATGCAGAAATTGTAAGAATGCTTGTAAGTCAGGGATGGCGTTGGTGCCGGCTGGAAGGATTTCCGTCGCGGTCGGACAAAAAAGGCAGGCCGAAGCCTGCCTTTTTTGGGAAAAATACTGTCTGTTTTTCCATTCGCCCTTGCGATATGGCAAGTTAGCGGCTGTAGTATTCGACCAGGAGCTGTTCGTTGACCGGCAGGCGGACGTCTTCGCGGACGGGAAGACGGACGATTTTGGCGGTCAGGGATTTGGCATCGACGGCGATCCAGTCGGGAGACACGTAGCCGGATTTCTTCTCGACCACGGCGGTGATGACTTTGCGGACGCCGGGCCGTTCGCAGATCGTGATGGTGTCGCCGGTTTCGACCAGGTAGCTGGCGACGTCGACGCGCTTGTTGTTGACCAGGACGTTGCCGTGACAGATGACCTGGCGGGCCTGGGCGCGGGAGGCGGCGAAGCCGGACGAATAGAGGACGTTGTCGAGGCGGCGTTCGCACAGGATGAGGAACGCTTTCGAGGTGTTGCCCTTGGTGCGGCGGGCGAGGTTGAACAGCTTGCGCATCTGGCTTTCGCGCATGCCGTAGTAGAACATGACCTTCTGTTTTTCCAAAAGACGGCGGCCGTATTCCGACTGTTTGCGGCGGAACGGCTCCTGTTCGCGTTTCATGAACGCTTTTTCGACGTTGCTGTTGTCATATATCATAAAGCCGAGACGGCGGCAAATTTTGGTTCTGGGTCCAAGGTAACGGCCCATGCGTGAATCCTCCTGATAGTGCACAGTAATAGAAGTACGTTCGTCAAGTTATGTATAGACTCAAAAAACCGGAGCGCATTTCTTCGGGACGCGCGGCGGCTTTTGGAATTCGGCGACAAAAAATCAACCCGCCGTCCGAAACGTGTCAGGCGGCGGAGAAGTACAATTAACTCTTACCCGGGCTCCGAGTCAAGTAAAAAAGTCGCGAGGATAGTGCTTTCAAAAAAAAAGTCGGGGTGATATGATATGACGGATCGTATGTTTTTCGATTGTATGATCTGTCATGCGCGCTGCAGGGGGGGATGGGGAGTGGCATTCCGCTCTTTCCATCGGAATGGGCACAAATCGGGGCAATGTGTTCGGATTGTCTTGAAAGAAACGTTCCCTGTTCGGGCAATTAGTGGTTAGCAAGTCCTCATGAGGAGAAGCGCCAATGTCCGCCACGCAGCAGAACAACCGCACTCCCCGAAAGAACGAATCGGGAGAGGCCGACGAAGACGCGGCCCGGGCGGAGCTGTGGACGAAAATGCGCGCGGGCGATCGGAAGGCATACGAGGATCTGGTTGACAGTTATCTTCCGCTTGTCAAAGTGACGGTGTCGCGGATGGCTATCAATCTTCCCTCGTTCATTTCGCGGGAAGAGCTGTTTTCCGCCGGTTGCGTCGGCCTGGTTTCGGCGGTGGAGCGCTATGATCCGCGCCGCGACGCCCGCTTCACCACCTATGCCATTACCCGCATTCGCGGGTCGGTGCTGGACGAGTTGCGTTCGCACGACGTTCTGGGACGGGTGGTCCGGGACAGGGTAAGCCGCATCGAAAGGGTCGAGGCGGAGCTGTTGAGCCGCAACTCGTCGGTCAGTCCCGAAGAGATCGCGGAAGCGGCCGGTCTGACGATGGATGAATACTGGGACGCCGAGATGGGCGCCCAGGCGGCGAAACGGATCAGTCTGTCCGAATCGTCCAATTCCAACGGATCGCGGCGTTCGCTCGAGGAGTTGCTGCTTCCGGCCAGGGACGATCATCCCGGCGCCAGGATGGAAGCGGAGGAAATACTTGAAATCGTCATGGGCATGCTGACGGAAAAGGAAAAGCAGCTTGTCGTCATGTACTACGAGGAAGAGCTTACTTTGAAGGAAATCGGCGAGCTTCTCAACGTTACGGAAAGCAGGGTGTGCCAGATACACGGCGCCATGATTCAAAAGATACGCAAGCGATTGGAAAAAATGGGGATACCGGTTTAGGGGGATTTTCGGTAAAAGTTGGATTTTTCGAAAATATTTCAGTTAATGCCTTGAACAGGCGTTATCGGACGTGTATACTGCCGATAATGGTGAGTTGTAATGCCCATAAGGGACATGGGGAGGAGTGTTATGGTGGATCACATCAATGGCGTCAATGGTGCGGGCGGGATGCAGCCGACCCGTCGGACCAAATCCGCCTACCGCATGTCGGAGACGCCGGCGGCGGCGGACTCGGTGGAGTTTTCCTCCGATGTCATGCGCCTTCGCGGAGTCGAGGGTGTGCGCATGGATCGGGTCATGGCGGTGAAGTCGCAGATTGCCTCGGGCAATTTCTTCACCGGCGACAAGCTCAACGCCGCGCTCGACCGGGCGTTGGACGACGCTATCGGGCAGCTTTTCGGCGCCTGATTCCGTTTGCCGACAAGACACATAATCCTAATCGCGGTTGGTGACGCGCCCGTTTCGAGACGGGCGCGATCTTGTTTCGGGAGGAATTCTTCGTGAAGGATTGCGTGTATCCCTGCGAGAGGTATATAATAGGTATATGAAAATTTGGGGTTGATATGCCGAATCGTTCGGTGGTCTGGATCGTTGGAATCGTC
>JAVBRW010000429.1:0-4207 GCA_031547475.1 Planctomycetota bacterium | reverse complement strand
CACGTTCTTGCCCATGACTTCTCCTCTTTTGAATTCACAATTCACGATTCACAATTCACAATTATTTTACCGCTCCCTTCGTTCATTCGACTGCCAAGCGGTTAATTGTGAATTGTGAATCGTGAATTGTGAATTATAGCGTTTTCCCCATCAGCTCTTCCGCCAGTTTCACCGCCAACACCGCGTCGGGGGCGAAACCGTCGGCGCCCGCCTCGCGGGCGAAATGCGGCGTCACCGCCGCGCCGCCGACCATGAACTTGACGCCGGGCAGTTCGGACCGCGCCGCCTCGATGGTCGAACGCATGGCGCCGAGAGTGGTGGTCATCAGGGCGGACAGGCCGACAATGTCGGCGCGGTTTTCCTTCGCCGCCCGGATCACCTCGGACGCCGGTACGTCCTTGCCGAGATCGAACACTTCGAACCCGTGATTGCGAAGCATGAGGGTGACGAGGTTTTTGCCAATGTCGTGGACATCCCCCTTCACCGTCGCCATGACGATGCGCCCGTGCGTTTGCGCGTCGGCGGCGCCGCTTTGGCGCTCGCGGGACAGATCGGCCTCGATGGCGGCGAGGGCAAGGCGCATGGCCTCCCCGGCCAGCATCAACTGCGGCAGATAGTACACGCCTTTTTCAAAATGCTCCCCCGCCTTCATGATGGCGGGCACCAAATGCTCGGCAACCAGCCGCCCGGCGCCGACGCCGGACGCGACCGCTTTCGCGGCCAGATCGCCCGCCTGTTTGGCATTGCCTTTCAAAACCGCGCGCGCCGCGTGTTCGGCCGGCGTGTGCGGCTCCGGTTCGGCATCGGCCTTTTTCGCCTTGGCAACCGGCCTGGAGGCCGGCGCGGCCGATTCGGCCTTCGGCGCGTTGGCGAAGCGCTCGATATAGACGGCGGCGCCTTCGTGGCGATTGAGAAGCGCGTCGGCGGCCGCCTTGGCTTCCATCAGCACCTCGGCCGACGGATTGGCGATGACGGCGGAAAGGCCCCGGGCCATGCCCATGGCGAGGAAAATGCCGTTCAGCCACTTGCGCTCCGGCATGCCGAACGACACGTTGGACAGGCCGAGAATGGTCCTGAGCCCCGCCGCCGCGCAGTCGCCGATGAACTCGAGCGCCGCCAGGCCGGCGGCCGGATCGGCGCTGACCGTCATGGCGAGGCCGTCCACCAGCATGTCGTCGCGGGTCAGGCCGTGCAGTTCGGCCCGGGCGATGATGTCGCCCGCCACTTCCATGCGCTCGCGCGCGGCGGTCGGAATGAAGCCCTCTCCCACCGGCAACACGATAATCATGGCGCCGTATTCGGCGGCGACGGGCAGAATGCCTTCGAGCCGGCTTTCCTCCCCCGACACCGAGTTGACCAGCGCCCGGCCGGGATAGAGGCGGAGCGCCTTTTCCATCGCCTCCGGATTGACCGTGTCGATGACCAGCGGAACCGGCGCGACCGGCGCCAGCATGGACACGGCCTGGCGCATGGCGGCGGTCTCGTCGATGCCGCCGAGGCCAAGGTTGACGTCCAGCAGATCGGCCCCGGCCGCGATCTGTTCCTCGGCGAAAGTAAGCACGCGGCCGAGATCGCCGGCCAGCAGTTCGGCCTGGAACGCTTTCTTGCCGGTGGGATTGATGCGTTCGCCGATCACCAGCAATCGCGGCCGGCGGCCTTCGCAATCGGCCAGATCGACAATGGTCCGGGCCGAGCTCAAAGCGGCCCGGGGTTCGGACCGGGCGCGGCGCGGAACGCTTTCGTTGTCCAGCAGGCGCCGCACCGCCCGGATATGCTCGGGGCCGGTGCCGCAGCAGCCGCCGACGATGCGCGCCCCCGCCCGAACGCTCTGCATGACGGAGCGGGAAAATTCCTCGGGACCGAGTTCGTAATGATCGCGGCCGTGCCGCACGCACGGCATGCCGGCGTTCGGCTTGACCAGAAGCGGCACTTTGGCGTAGGGAAGCATGCGTTCGAGCAGGGGCAGCATTTCGTCGGGCCCTGTGGAACAATTGCAGCCCACCGCGTCGGCGCCGAGGGATTGCAGGGTGACGAGCACCGCTTCCGGCAGCGCGCCGCCCAGCGTCCTGCCCTTGTTGTCGAAAGTCATGCCGACGCAGACGGGGAGATCGGGCGCGGCTTCGCGGACGCCGATCAGAGCGGCGCGCGCCTCCTGGACGTCCATCATGGTTTCGATGAGGAAGCCGTCGACGCCGCCCTCGATCAGCGCCCGCGTCTGCTCCCGGAACACCGCCACCGCCTCTTCGAAGGGAAGCGGGCCGAACGGCTCGACCAGTTGGCCGGTGGGGGACATGTCGCCGAACAGGAAACGCCCGTCCGGCACGATTTCGCGGGAAATTTCGGCCAGGCGGACGTTCATGTCATGCACTTTTCCGGACAAGCCCTGATCGGCCAGCTTGATCCGGTTGGCGCCGAAGGCGCAGGCAAGGACGATGTCCGATCCGGCTTCGAAATATTCGCGCTGCAATTGCTGGATGGCGCGGGGATTGGCGATGACCCAATCCTCCGGCGCCATGCCGGGCGGCAGGCCGCGCTTGAACAGTTCGGTCCCGGTGGCGCCGTCCAGAAGAAGCGGGCGCCGTTCGAGAAGGGTTTGGAAAAGTTTACGGTTCATGCGTCTCTTTCTTTCGGCTTGCCCCCGACCATGGAAACGGGTAAAAGCGGCAATTATAACGACCCGGCGGGAGGATTAAAATCAAATAATTCCTGCGGGATTGCGGGGACATGTTGCGCAATTGGCGGTTCAATTGCTTTACGTGTCCCCGCAATCCGGGGAAGCATGGGAATTCAGGCTGAATTCGAAAGGTTTCCGGGGAATTCGGGGACACGTAACGCAATTGAACCGCCAATTGCGCACCATGTCCCCGAATTCCCGCCCAGATCAGGGCGCGCCTTGACAGAGCAGCGCAGCATCGCTACCATGAACGCGCCTATTCAATTGAAATGTATTCGAAACCGTACTCACCCGAGGAGGGAATACCGTGGGCGCATTGCTCGAACTGCTGCGTGAAAAGAAACTGCTGGTCGCCGACGGCGCGTGGGGCACCATGCTTCAGGATCGCGGCCTGCAGACCGGGGAATGCCCGGAGCTGTGGAACATTACACACCCCGATCGGGTGAAAAGCGTGGCGCAGGCCTATGTCGACGCCGGCGCCGAAGTCATCCTGTCCAACACGTTCGGCGGCTCCCGCTTCAAGCTGAAAAAATTCGGCCTGGCCGATCGCGCGGCCGAACTCAACCGCGCCGGCGCCAAACTGTCGCTGGAAGCGGCGGGGAACAAGGCGATCGTCACCGCCTCGGTCGGCGCCACCGGCGAATTTCTCGAACCGTACGGCGACATAACCGAGGACGAAATGGCGGAAGTGTTCCGGGAACAGATTCGCCCGATGGTCGAGGCGGGCGTCCGCGCCATCTGCGTCGAGACCATGACCTCCATCGCGGAGGCGGTGCTGGCGGTCAGGGCGGCCAAGCAAGTCGATGCCGGCCTCGACGTCATCTGCACCATGACGTTCGATCCGAGCCCGAACGGGTTCCGCACCATGATGGGCGTCGATTGCCAGCGCGCGGCAGAGGAGCTTGGAGAAGCCGGGGCCGACATCGTCGGCGCCAACTGCGGCAACGGCATGGAGCAGATGATCAACCTGATGCGCGATTACCGCATGGTGACCGCCCTGCCCCTCGCCGTCAACACCAACGCCGGCGTGCCGGAGTTGGTGAACGGCAAGACCGTTTTCCGCGAAAGCCCCGCCTCCATGGCGGCGGGCGTCGAGAAGCTGGTCGCCAACGGCGCCGTCGTCATCGGCGGCTGCTGCGGCACCACGCCCGCCCATATCATAGCGATGGGCGCGGAAGTGCGGCGGCTGCGGGCGGGGGTGTGAGGAGCGGTCAAAACGGTTGCCGCACACCAAACGGGAGGTCTGACCAGAATCCGGCGGGATTGACATGGACGGCGTGATAGACCAAAGCGGATTGCTTTTGGGCAAACGTAATTCCCAAGCCCAAAGCGCGTGCGATGGTTATGGGGTTGAATAACCGAAAACCATACGCGCTTTGGTATATACCAAAGCTATTTCGATCTCCTGTGTTCGGAACACGACAAACGCGCCGATCACTGGTAGGGGCGGCCCTTGTGGCCGCCCGCCTTTCATTTGCGAACAGGTTGCGGAACAAGGTTTTCGTGTGCGATACGCGGGCGGCCACAAGGGCC
>JAVBRW010000446.1:0-11731 GCA_031547475.1 Planctomycetota bacterium | reverse complement strand
CGAAGGCGACGCGCAAACCCAAAACGTCATCCCGGCGTCTAAAACGTCGACCCGGGCGAAAAACGGGATCTTGTGCCGGGATAATTTGGCGCAGGCAATCGCTACATTTGCAACCCGGACTGACATCAACTCGGAATCAATAATTGTGTTTCTGCTGCGCCTTTTTTTCGGCAAGGTGCTCGAAATACAGTTTCGTTTCCGAAACCACCACGCCGGACAGGGCGATAAGCGCGATCAGGTTGGGGAACGCCATCAGGCCGTTGGTGATATCGGCGACGATCCAGACGAAGTTCAGCGGAAGGAACGGGCCGATGCCGACCACGATCACATAGCCGATGCGGTACGGCAGGGTGGATTTGACGCCGAACAGGTAGGACGCGCAGCGCTCGCCGTAATAGGCCCAGCCAAGGATGGTGGTGAAGGCGAACAGGGTGAGGCAAACGGTCAGGACATAGGGGCCGGACTGGGGATAAACCACCGCCCATGCGGCCTGGGTGAGTTGGGCGCCCCTGGCTTGGCCGGTCCAGGCGCCGGTGAGGATGAGGGAAAGGCCGGTGATGGTGCAGACGACGATGGTGTCGAGGAAGGTGCCGGTCATGGAAATCAGGCCCTGTTCGGCGGGCCACTTGGTGGTGGCGGCGGCCGAGGCGATGGGCGCGGAGCCGAGGCCGGCCTCGTTCGAGAATATGCCGCGGGCGACGCCGTTGCGGATGGCATTGGCGAACACGGCGCCGGTGAAGCCGCCGACGGCCGCGTGGCCGGTGAAGGCGGAGGCGATAATCAGATCGAAAGCGGCGGGAACCTTATCCCAGAATATCAGGACTATTCCCATGCCGAATATGAAGTAGACCACCGACATGAAGGGAACCACGGCCGACGACACGGAAGCGATGGACTTGAGCCCGCCGAGAACGACGGCGGCGACGATCAACGCCAGGATGATGCTGGAGTAGATTGGATCGACGCCGAAGGAACCTTCGAATGCCTGGATGATCGAATTGGCCTGGGTGGTGGTGCCGATGCCCAGGATGCCGGCGCTGGCGCCGAAAAAGGCGAACATCTTGGCCAGCGGCAGGTATCTTTCGCCAAGGCCGAGCTCGATATAGCGCATGGGGCCGCCGGACATTTCGCCCTTGGCGTCGACCACGCGGTATTTGATGGACAGAAGCCCTTCGGCATACTTGGTCGCGATGCCGAGGAAGGCGGCGACCCACATCCAGAACAAGGCGCCCGGGCCGCCGGCGACGACGGCGGTGGTGACGCCGACGATGTTGCCGGTGCCGATGGTGGCGGCGAGCGCGGTGCACAGCGACTTGAAGCTGCTGACATCGCCTTCGCCTTCGTTCGGCGCCGTGAAGATGAGTTTCAGCGCCATGGGCAATTTGCTCA
Source organism: Planctomycetota bacterium (assembly GCA_031547475.1). GTDB lineage: Bacteria > Planctomycetota > SZUA-567 > SZUA-567 > SZUA-567 > JAJBSZ01. Next base: position 10,342 of record JAVBRW010000446.1, on the reverse strand, counting down.
CCTGCAGGACATTCAGCCTGACGGTCAGCAAAAGCCCGGTCCCCATCAGCAGGATGAGCATGGGCGCGCCCCAAATAACCCCATCGACCATATCCAGGAAATCCACAAGAGCTTGCATCCGTTTCTCCTCCCCATATCCGTTACGGATATCCCAACCACCGGAAACGCACGACAATATTTCACCGAGGTAAAAATACCAACGAGGCAAATGCATGGCAAATGGAAAACCGGGAACGATGGCGAACCGGAACCGACAATACCCCCAACGCAACATAAGAGCGATTATCGGACGTTATCGAGTATTTTCCAGGTTTTTGGTTTGCCAATCATAGACGAATTTCCTTATCTCTTCTTTATACAGCGCTACCAAAACAAATACAGTAATGAATGCGCTGCTTATCGCAGCTTCCAAATAGATGTTCGGCAGCATGGATATGGTGGCAATGCATTGTGAATTGACTAGATTCATGTTTATTGCATTAACGTACTCTATCCTATTGATGTTGGTAAATATGAGGAGAGGCAGAAAACATGAACACCAAACATAGACAAGTTTGAAAATGCACTTTTTCATCATCGCACCTTTGACATCCAATCATCCCGTTTTTTCGGCCCAAGCCCAAGAAGCGCCTTGATCTTCCGTCTCGCCTTGGTGATGGCGAATTGCGACGACACGATCAGCCTGGCCAATCCGTCAAGCAAACCGCAGGCCGGCAGATCGATTCCCCACAGCCTTTTTACTTTAATCGAATCCTTGGCCCGCCCAATCAGTTGCGTGCCGCGGTTGGAAAGATCGATTATCCGCACCGTCCCCGATTCGGTCAGCACCAGGTTGCCGGTCTTGACGTTGCCCAGCGACAGGCCGTGCCCGTGCATGTCGGCAAAGGCGGCGGCGATTGCCTTGCGGTACGGCCCGATGTCGGGAAGCGTTTCCATAGTCGCGCCCTGGACAAACTCGACCAGGATGTAATTGTCGTACGCCAGGCGTCCTGACATCTTTTCGGCCACCAGGTAGACATCCTGTACCGATTCGCAACCTTCGGACACCGCCCGGTTGACCGCCCGCATAAGGCCGGAATAAAACGGGCCGGCCAGAAAGCGCCAGATTTTCGTGTCGATTTTGCCGTCCAGCTCGCCAAAGCGCTTGAACACGAAGGCGCGGTCGTCCCGTTCGACCAGATGGACATAGTGTTCCGCATCGTCGTACAACAGCACCTTGACCGGCTCTGTGCCGTCCCGGAGGCGCCGGTACAGGCCGAGATAATCGTAGCCGTCCTCGCGGACATGGATGGTGAAGCCGTCCACCTCGCGGACCGAAACGGGATACGGCCGGCCGGCCGGATTGCGGCGGGGAGGGAGAGGGGAGCCGCTCATTTCTTTCCCTTGCGGCGTTCCCGCCGAAGCTGGTCCCAGTAATCGATCCGCCGTTTGACATCCTTTTCGAAACCGAACGGGCCGGGTTCGTAATATTTTTTGCCCTGGAGCGATTCGGGCAAAAAGTCCTGCCCGGAAAAACCGTCCGGCGCATCGTGATCGTATTTGTATTCCTTGCCGTAGCCGAGCTCTTTCATCAGCTTGGTCGGAGCGTTCCGGATGTGGAGCGGCACCGGCTCGTTCCGCGTGTCGGCCACGTCGGCGGCCGCGCTCGAATAGGCGATGTACAGGCGGTTCGATTTGGGGGCGGTGGCGAGATAGACGACGATCTGCGCCAGCGCGTTGTTGCATTCGGGAAGGCCGAGAAAATGCACCGCGTCCTTGGCCGCTATGGCCTGGACAAGCGCGTTCGGATCGGCCAGGCCGACATCCTCGGACGCGAAACGAATGAGGCGGCGGGCGATGTACAGGGGATCCGCCCCGCCCTCCAGCATGCGCGCCAGCCCGTACAGCCCGGCCTGCGGATCGCTGCCGCGCAGGCTTTTATGGAGCGCGGAAATGAGGTTGTACCATTCCTCGCCCTTGTTGTCGAACGCCACCCGGCGCTGGGTTATGGCTTCGCGCATGGTTTCGATACCGATGGGTTTCGTCCCGTTGGCCAATGACTGGCTGCCTGCCGCCGCCGTTTCCAGCGCGTTCAATGCGGTGCGGGCGTCTCCGTTGGCGTAGTTGACCAGCAGATCGCGGGCGTCCTCGGCCAGGACGATGTTTTCGTTGCCGAGGCCGCGACCCGGGTCGGCGACGGCGCGATCGATAATGGCGGCGATATCGTCGTCCGACAAGGCTTTGAGTACATAGGTGCGGCAGCGGGAGAGGAGGGCGCCGTTGACCTCGAACGACGGGTTTTCGGTGGTGGCGCCGATAAGGGTTATGGTTCCCGCCTCGACGTGGGGAAGGAACGCGTCCTGCTGGCTTTTGTTGAAGCGGTGGATTTCGTCCACGAACAGGATGGTGCCGCCCTGCCCCATCTGGAGCCGTTCCCGCGCTTCTTCGACAATCGCCCTGACCTCCTTCACGCCCTGCAGGACGGCGGAAAAGGTGACGAAGGTGCGTTTCGTCGTGTTGGCGATGACCTGGGCCAGCGTCGTCTTGCCGCTGCCGGGCGGGCCCCACAGGATCATCGAGGGGATGACGTCGGACTCGATGGCTTTCCGGATAAGGCGTCCGGGGCCGACCAGGTGCTCCTGGCCCTGGAACTCGTCCAGCGCGGCCGGCCGCATGCGATCGGCCAGCGGCGCCTGGCCGTGGCGTTCAGGCTTCCGCTGCATGGCTCTCCCTCTCCGTGACGGCGGCGCGCAGGCGGCGCATTTTCTGCCCGCCCGGTCCCCAGTAGCGGAAGGCGAGGATGGTGATGTCGTCCTGCTGCCGCACGGTCGTGTATGCGTTGACCGCGTTTTTCAGGCGGTCAATCAAGGATTCGCAGTTGGCGGCGCCGACGCATTTCGTGAACCGCTCGTGCACTCCCTGGTAGCCCAGCTCCTCGCCGGCGGTATTCCGGGCGTCGGACACGCCGTCCGAGTAGACGAGTATGGTGTCTCCGGGCACGAGCTGGATCTGGCCGACCGGGAAGGTTATTCCCGCCTTCAATCCGGCCAGCGTTTCCCTGGGCGAATCGATGATTTCGGCGCTGCCGCGCTTTTCGTGGTGCCACAGCGGCGCCGGGTGGCCGGCGAGAACGTATTGGCATTTGCCGGTGGGGAGGTGGACGATGAAGCAGGCGATGGTCACGTACAGGCCGGACTGGTTGTCCCGCACCAGCAGATCGTTCAGCCTGGACACCAGTTCCCCCGGATCCCGGAACTGCCAGGCCAGCGTGCGGAAGGCGGTGCGGCACACCGCCATGTACAGGGCGGCGGGAACGCCGTTCCCCGACACGTCGCCGACCGTGAACACGAAGCGATCCGAATCGAGCATGAAAAAATCGTAATAGTCGCCCGCCACTTCGGTGGCCGGGACCAGCAGGGCGTGCAGATCGAATTCGCGCCATTCCGAATAGGAGGGAAACGTGTTCGGAACCAGGCTGAACTGTATCTGCCGCGCCACCCGCAGTTCCGAATCGATCCGCTCCTGATCGGGGTTGGCGATGCGGTAGTTGAACAGGAAGTCGTGGAGCAGATGCAAGGCGCCCTGTTTCCGGCGCACTTTGGTATGGCCCGCCTTTTTCCTGCGCGCGGCACGTTCGTTCCCCGTGCCGCGGTGGATGTACAAATGGTGGGCCACCTCGATGCCGAGGCCGATCGCGGAGGCGATGAGGAACATTTTGCCCAGTTCGACGGTGACGGCGGCGTGGGCGGAACGCACCAGTGCGTCCGACTCCTGAACAGGCTCGGGATCCGGATGAATTTCGAAAAAGTAGAAAATCACCCCCAGCGCCAGCATGAACAGGATGAGCAGGCGGAAGGTGGACAGTTTTTGCAGATATTTGAACACGTGAACCCATTCCCCCAGGCCGGCCCCTTCTGGTCGCGGCGCGGCCGTTCGTCACGAAACGTGTATCCTGTCGAGCAGAAAGTCGGCGAGCAGGCGGAGATGCAGCGCCTCCTTGCCCAGATCCTGGATGGCGTGTTTCGCCTGCGCGCTTTTCTCCGCCACCATGGCGGAAGCGCCCTCGATGCCCAGCGCCGCCGGGTAGGTGAGTTTGCCGGCGATGCGATCCTTGCCGGGCGTTTTGCCGAGTTTCGCCTGGTTGGCGGTGACGTCCAGTATGTCGTCGGAAATCTGGTAGAGAACGCCGATGGCGTCGCCGTAGGCGGTGAGGGCGCGCATGGCCTGATCGTCCGCCTCCGCCATGATGCCGCCGATGCGGCAGCAGCAGGTGAACAGCGAGCCGGTCTTCCACCTGTCGATGCGCTCGATATCCTCCAGGATCTGCGACTTCCCCTCCCCCTCGAAATCCAGCACCTGGCCGCCGACCATGCCGGTCGAGCCGGCGGCGGCGCCCAGTTCCACCACCGTTTCCACCGCCATCTCTCCGGAAGCGATGGCCATGGTCTTGAAGGCGAGCGCCTGCAGCGCGTCCCCGACCAGGATGGCGATGGTTTCGCCGAAAGCCTTGTGGCAGGTCAGGCGGTTGCGGCGCATGGTGTCGTTGTCCATGGCCGGCAGATCGTCGTGGACCAGACTATACGCGTGGAGCAGTTCGATGGCGAGGCCGGCGTCGAGCGCGCGGGCGCGCCGCTCCGGCGCGCCGCAGGCGGCGTCGAAGGCGGCCAGCGTCAGGACCGGCCGCAGCCGTTTGCCGCCGCCGAGGACGGAATAGCGCATTGCCTCATGGAGAACCGCCGGCCGCAGATCGGCGAAGGGCAGAATGTTTTCCAGCCGCTTGTCCGACGCCTCCCCCACCTCGCGCATGAATTTCTTGATGCGATCCATTATTGAATTATCCTATGCGATTCAGAGTTCTTCCAAACCGCGATGATACTCTTCTGGCGTTATTCCCATATCACGAAGAATTTTTCTGGTAAGGGGGCGGGTTATCACTTGGGCGCCATGATCAGGCACAACAATAGTCCTTCCATCGGCATGGCGAAAAACATGGTGACTGCCAACGCAACGCAATAGAACGAACCCATGTCGTTCCAGAAACTTTCGGAATGTTCTGAATGGGATGACACGCAATCCGCTCATATATGAGCCTCGAGACGAACAGCTCCGACGAATTCCGATTCCGATTCCAGGCCATCATGCGCCAATGCCCAGGCACGAACAGCTTCCTGCATATTTTGTTCCAATGTCGGCCAATCAGGCGCTTGGGTATAACATCCGGGAAGTTCGACAATTTCTCCGACAAGCCAGCCGGAATCTTTATCCTTTTCGACAATCATGGTCAACTTATCCATGCAAAACCCTCCTTAATTCCCAACAAGGCAAGAAATGCCGTTCATACACTAAAATCCGCATACACAAACGTATGATCCGACGGCTTTTCCCGCCTGCGCGGTTCCACATCGACCTGACAGCCGGTGGCCGTATCGGCCAGCTTTTTCGTCGCCAGTATATGGTCGATTCTCCAGCCTATGTTGCGGTTCAGCGAATCCCGCCCGCGGTAGTCCCAAAAGGTGAACACGCCCGCGTTCGGCAGATATTTCCGGAACACGTCGGTCAACCCGAATTCGCAGACTGCGGCGAACGCGTCGATCACCTCCTGGCAATGGCACACATGCGGCCACACCGCCTTGGAATCGTACACATCGGCCGGCGTGGGCGCAACGTTGAGATCGCCCACCCAGCACACGCGATCCGATCCCGCCTTGAAATGCGTGTCCAGATACTTCCGCAGCCGCGCCAGCCATTGCAGCTTGAACTGGAACATTTCGCTGGCCAATTCCCTGCCCTGCGGCACATAGGTGTTGATTATTTCGACCTTGCCAATCCGCACCCGCGCCAGCCGCGTTTCCGATTCGCCCGCGTCGTCGCCGAGGCCGAAGGAAAAGCTGTCCGGCTTCGCCTTTGTGATGACGGCGACGCCGTTGTACGATTTTTCGCCCCGGTACACGACATGCCAGCCCTGATCGACGATCTCGGCTTCGGGAAAGGTTTTGTCCTGCGTTTTCGTCTCCTGGAGGGCAAGCGCGTCGGGGGCGTTCTCCTTCAGCCAGGACAGTATGGCCGGAAGGCGCATGCGAATGGAATTGCAATTGAAGGTTGCTATGCGCATAATGTGTTGTTCTCCGGGCGGTTCCGAATGATATTTCCGAAACGGACATTATACGGGATTACCCGAGTCGGTTTCCATAGTAAATTAAAAGATGCCATCCCGCCGCACCCAAGGGGACGGACGGGAAAACGGGATACGGATTGCCATGCATGAAGAAAATCGGCGGCGCTCCGACGCCCGGCCCGGCGCTTTGGCCGACCGGCTCGGCCAAGGCGCCTGCCGCATACTCGGCGCCAAGGGATCGGCCCTGGCCAGGTGCCTGGCCGACGCCCTGCCGGAACTCAAGCGCCCGCTTCTCCTCGTCGCTCCCGATCCGGAAGTGGCGGGTGACATATACGGCGATCTGAAATTCTATCTCGGCGACGCCTCCCCCGCCCCTTTGTTCTGGCCGGCGTGGGACATCCTGCCGTTCGAAACCGATCACCCCGATGTCGAAGTCGCCGCCGAGCAGGTCGCGGTGCTCCGCGCCTGCCTCGCCCATGCCGAAAACATGTGGCTGGTGGCGCCGATTACCGCGTTGCTGCAACCAACTCTGGCGCCGAAAATCGTCGGATCCGGCGGGTTGTCGGTCAAGGCGGGCGCCGAAATTTCCCCCGACGCCATGATCGCCCACCTGGTCGAGGGCGGGCTCGAACCGGTGGCGATGGTGGACGCGCCCGGGCAGTTTTCCCGCCGGGGCGGCATTCTCGACATCTATCCGCTGCTCGGGGACGTTCCCTACCGGCTGGAATTTTTCGGCGACGAAATCGACACTATCCGCACCTTCAACCCGGAAACACAGGCGGGCGGCGCGCCGATCGGCAAAAACATCACGCTGGTCGATGTGTCGCGGGACGCATTCCGCCAGATCGGCGGATCCTACCATAGCCTCCTTGATTATCTTTCCCCCGACACGGTTACGCTGGCCTGGCATCCCGAACGCATCGCCCGGGTGGCGGGCCTCTACGCCGGCGGTTTTTCCGGCGCCGGATCGCTCCTCGAGTTCGACGACGTGATCGGGCGGATGGCCCGCTTCCCGCTGTCCGTCTGCCCGGATCTCGACAGCGACGGGTGGCCCGAATCGCCGTGGCCGCAAGCCGAACCGGCTTGCGAAATCAACCTCGGCGCCACCGGCTGGGAAAGGCTGTCCGGCGGCTTCGACACGGCGGTGAACGAACTGTCCATCCTCGCCAACAAGAATGTCCGGCTGGTCATCACCTGCAACAACGAGGGCGAGGAAAAGCGGCTCCGCAAAATGCTGGAGGAAAAGCGCCCTTCCCTTCTGCAGCAGGCCGAAATCCGCATCGGCCACCTTTCGCGCGGCTTTGTCCGCGAAGAGCGCGGCGGCGGCATCGGCTACGTATCGGATCACGAACTCTTCGGCCGGCAGTCCCCTGTGCGGGTGGCGCGGACACGTTTCGCCGGCACCCCCATCGCCGATTTCGCCGAACTGCGGGAAGGCGATTACGTCGTCCACGTCGCCAACGGCATCGCCCGTTTCGAAGGCATGACCACTCTCGATCAGGGCGGCGGCGAACAGGATTTCCTCATCCTCCGCTTCGCCGAGGACGCGCGGATTTACGTTCCCCTGTCGCATATCGAACTGGTGCAGCGCTATATAGGTCTTGGCGATCACAAGCCGCAGTTGTCCAAACTCGGCTCCGCCGCGTGGGCGCGCCGGAAGGAGGCGGCGGAAAAGGCGGTCCGGGACATTGCCCAGGATCTTCTGGCCACGCAGGCCAAGCGCATGGCGTCGAAAGGCGTGGCGCTGCCGGCCGACGACGCGCTGGTCGAGGAATTCGACGCCTCCTTTCCCTACGACGAAACGCCGGATCAGCTTGCCGCCATCGGCGATATCAGCCGCGATCAGCAGGCGGAAACGCCCATGGATCGCCTCCTGTGCGGCGACGTCGGCTTCGGCAAGACGGAAATGGCGGTGCGCGCCGCCTTCCGGGTGGTGAACGCCGGCAAGCAGGTCGCCGTCCTCGTCCCCACCACCATCCTGGCCGAACAGCATTACCGCACGTTTTCCCAGCGCATGGCCGATTACCCGGTGGCGGTCGAAAGCCTTTCCCGCTTCCGCAGCCCGAACGAACAGAAACGCATTGTCGACAGCCTGCGGGAGGGCAAGGTCGATGTCGTCATCGGCACCCACCGGTTGCTGTCGCAGGACGTCGCTTTCCGCGATCTCGGGCTGGTCGTCATCGACGAGGAGCAGAAGTTCGGCGTCGAGGCGAAGGAAAAGCTCAAACGCTTCCGCGCCGACGTCGACTTCCTCACCATGACCGCCACCCCGATTCCCCGCACGCTCCACATGTCGCTTCTCGGGCTCCGCGACATTTCCAACCTGACCACGGCGCCCCGCGAACGCCACTCGGTCAAGACCATGGTGGTGCGCTGGTCGAAAGAGGTGGTGCGGCGGGCGATCCTCCGCGAACTGTCCCGCGGCGGCCAGTGCTTTTTCCTCCATAACCGCGTCCACAACATCGACGACACGGCGGCAAAGCTGCGGGAACTCGTGCCGGAAGCGCGTTTCGGCGTCGGCCACGGGCAGATGGCGGAGGGCGAACTGCTCGAAATCATGAGCCGCTTTTTGGACGGCAAAATCGACGTCCTCGTCTGCACCACCATTATCGAAAGCGGCGTCGACATCCCGAACGTCAACACCCTGTTCGTCGATCAGGCCGACTATTTCGGCCTGTCGGAACTCCATCAGTTGCGCGGCCGCGTCGGCCGCTACAAGCACCAGGCCTACGCCTATTTCCTCGTGCCGGAAAAACGCCCCATTTCCCCCGAAGCTACCAAACGGCTGCAGGCGTTGCAGGAATACACCGAGCTCGGAGCCGGCTTCCGCATCGCCATGCGCGATCTGGAAATTCGCGGCGCCGGCAACCTGCTCGGCGTCGAACAGTCCGGCCATATCCACATGATCGGATTCGATCTCTACTGCCGCCTTCTGGAGCGGGCGGTGGCGTCGCAGAAGGGGGAGACGGTGGAGGAAGAGGTCGAAGTCGAACTCGATCTCGGCACCCGCGCCTTCATTCCGCCCGAATACATCCCGTCCGAACAGCAGCGCATCGAATTCTACCGCCGCCTCACCCGCATCCGGAGCGCCGACAAACTCGCGGTAACGCGCGACTATGTCCGCGACCGCTACGGCCCGCTGCCCGCGCCGGTGGAACGCTGTTTCCGCGATCAGGAAATCCGCATCCGCATGATGGCCTGCGGCGTCGTCCTGATCGGCCGCATGGACGGCGCCCTGTCCGTCGGATTCGACGACAAGTGGGTGCGGCGCGGCGTCATGCTGCTCCGCCACGCCGGGCTGAAAGCCACCTCGCTCCGGAAAGGCCAGTGGCGGGTGGAAGTGCCCGGGGTCGATCAAGGCTTGGAAGCGGGAGATTACGCCGTCGGCATGGCGGAAAAGGTCCTGGCCATTCTGGAAGCCGGCGCGTCTTCGTCGTCCGCCACCCGCGCATCGTCCCGCCAGCGCCGCCGGCCGGAACGGGAGGCCGAAGCGGTCCGTCCGCAGCCGGCTCCCGCCGAGGTCGAGCAGGTTCTCGATCTCGATAGCGATATCGTTGCAAAAGCGGAAGTGGAAGATATTGAGGACGGGAATTTCCCAATCGATTCCGTGCCGGAAACATTCCAGGACGATTTGCCCGACTTCGCCAATGCGGACGAAACAGACGAAGAGGATGAAACGGAACCGCGGGAACAGTTGGCGTTTTTCTCCAGCGACATGCTGTCCAATCAGCCTGAACCGCTGCCGGAACCGGCGTCGGCCGCCAAGTCCAAAAGCGCCGCCAAAAAGAAAAAGACGGGAAAATCCGGAACAATCGAGCGGGAAAAGCGGCAAACGATTCTCGATATCGCCAAAAAGGAAAAAGCCCTCGCCGGCGGCGCCCGCGCCAAAGCGAAAATGCCCGAGAGTTCCACCCGTCCCGGCATTATTTCCCTGACGACGCCGCAGCCGCAGACGGCCGCCAAGCCGGTCAAACTGAAATCGGCCGCGAAGCCCTTCCCCGGCAAGGCGAAACCGCCTCCCCCCCCTGCCCGTCCGGCCAAGGCCGCGCCCGAGCCGTACGAGGCGCCCGAACCGCCGGATCTATACGGCGGCGTCAAGGTGCTGGGCGTCGAACCTTACATCGCCGACGGCCAGATCGGCGTAGTGGTGCCGGACACGGCGTTCAACCCGATCCGCAACGAAGTCATGACGCTTTTGATCAAGGGCGAGGAGCCGAAACGCTATTTCCTCAAACTGGTCGGCATGGG